>NZ_JAFNJD010000014.1:0-80598 GCF_017368415.1 Shewanella sp. 4t3-1-2LB | reverse complement strand
GGTCTCCCAGTTATTTTGCGGGCAGTTGTGGTGGTGCACCAATTGAGATCATCCGGCAGTATATTGAGCAGCAACAAACTCCGACGTAGCCCTCAAAACGGCTTCGCCGTTGCGCTATTCATCCTCGCCCTGAACGGCGAGGTTTTCCGCGCGACCCGATAAATCAAGCACTCCGATTGAAAAAAAGCAAAGTCAAAAAGTGATGGATGACAAATTGTGAACACCGCTACCCGTTAAACAGGCAAAATCGGTCACTTAGTGACGATGGGACTAGTGGTCACTCACGATTTGAGGCTCTAATGTCACCACTCACGGCTGCTTCTTGAAAGCCTTGATGGCGACCATGTGACTGGAGAGTGACGGAAACTTATGTGATTGCTGTTTATCCCAGATCACCTCGTAATACTGTCGCAACAGCGCATCGCTGCGGCGACTGTCCAGCACTTCGTCGTGAACAGATAACAGACACAATGCCCGTCCGCGATTTTTGCTGCGAAAATCCTTAACGCATTTTTGAGCGATGTCCACATATTCTTCTGGTCGGTCAATTTTCCCAGGCATGTTTTCTTCAGGCCAGAGATTAGGATTGACCAGCACGGTTTTAATCCCCGCCAAAAAGCCAATGCGTTCCGCCCAAAACCCGCCCAATCCAACACCTAGCAGCAAGGGCTGTTTATCATCTGTCAACTTCAGCTGTTTGCATACTTCGTTCAACAAATGCTGCATATCATGTTTGGGATATAGTGTGCTGTAACTCAGCAGTCGCACATCATCATCAATAAACTGCAACTGTCTGACTTTTTCATAATTGCCGGGACTGGTCGCGTCAAAGCCGTGTAGATACAAAATCATTGTTGCTGTTCCCTATGCAGGCATGTGCTGTATTCAAACTAACTAATCTTTGTGCAACTTTTCTTGTGCCAGGTCAAATTATTAGGGATGAAGCCTCGCCGCCAATGCCGATGCACTCAGCCAGCGCGATTCATTTTGCAAGGCATCAAGCAGCCGCCCTTGGTCCGGCCTCAGACGCGCCAGCATATCATTCGCTGACACTGGCCAAACAAAGTCTTGCAGCAGCGTTCTGGCCCCCTCCGGTTCATTACACACCAGTACCATATCACAGCCAGCAGCAATAGCGGCTGTTGCCCGTTGCCGAAAATCCCCAGCAAACGCCGCGCCCTTCATCCCGAGGTCATCGGAAAAAATGACGCCGTTGAACTGCAAATGTTGCCGTAACACTTGCTGCAACCAAAAATGAGAAAAGCCAGCAGGCTTAGCGTCCGCCTGTGGGTAAATCACATGCGCGGGCATAATGCCCTGTAACGCGCCTTCGGCAATCAGTGTTTTAAAAGGCTGCAGATCGTTGGCTGCAATCTCCGACAACGCTCGATTATCAACGGCCTGAGCATGGTGAGTATCGGCAGCGACACTGCCATGTCCGGGGAAGTGCTTCCCTACGGCGGCCATCCCGGAGTCCTGCATTCCAGCAACAAAACTGCGTGCCAATGCAGTAACAGTCGCCGCATCGCTGGCAAAAGCACGTTTACCTATCACTTCGCTGATGCCATCCAAGTCCAGTACCGGAGCAAAACTCAAGTCAATATCGCAGGCCAATAGCTCTACTGCCATCAGAAAACCGAGTTCTTTCGCCCAGTTGAGCGCTTGTGTCATATCTTGGGCGGCAGGCAGAATATTGCCCATGGCCGGGATCTGACTAAATCCGTCACGAAAACGCTGCACTCGACCGCCCTCGTGATCGACGGCAATGATCAGTTCCGGCCGCAATTGTCTAACGGAACGCACCAGTTCAATTAATTGTTCGCGGCTCTGATAATTGCGGCTAAACAGGATCAATCCGCCAACAGCAGGGTGCTGCAGCACTTCGAATTCATCCCCTTGTAACTGGGTTCCGGCCACATCCAGCATCAGATAACTCATGCATTTTCCTTATTAAATTTATTCTGTGTGGGTGCAATCCCTATATGCAGGATATTCAGCCAGTCTCTGACTATACTCAATACCCAACGTAATTATAAGTAACCCTAAAACAGCTAATGCGAATCTACAATGATAAAAATAACTAATGATATAGCTGCCGGAAAGTGTGGGATACTGAAGCTAATATCTGGTCAGCATTGCTGCCAAGATTACCTGTAAATTTCACTGGGTGCGAGTGTGGCACGCAGGAAGTACAACAATAGCGAGCACTATCAGGGTTTATTACATGATCAGCGTATTCGACATGTTCAAAATTGGTATCGGTCCGTCTAGCTCCCATACCGTGGGGCCGATGAAAGCGGGCAAATTCTTTATCGAAAGACTCGACCGTGAAGGCCTGTTAACCACAACCGATGAACTGCGGGCAGAACTGTTTGGCTCTTTGGGACAGACGGGTAAAGGCCATGGTACGGGGAAAGCCGTCATTCTCGGTTTAATGGGTGAAGATCCCGAAACGGTTGATACCGACGGAGTTGATGCCATTCTGCAACAGGTAAATGATAGCGAATTGTTACAACTGGCCGATGGTCGCCATGTCAAATTTACCCGCGAAGCTGGCATTACCTATCACCGGCGTAAAACCCTGCCAGCCCATGCCAATGCGATGACCCTTTCCGCATGGCAAGATGGTACTTGTTTGTGCCAGCGAACCTATTATTCCGTGGGTGGCGGTTTTATCCTCAACGAGGAGGAAATTCAGCAGCAGGATGCTTCACCAGCTACGCCATTGACCAAAGTCCCTTATGACTTTGATAGTGCCAGTCAGTTAGTGAATTTATGTCTGGATAACGGTCTGAGTATCTCATCGCTGATGCTGACTAACGAACTGACGATGCGACCAGAAGCCGAGGTTAAGGCAAAACTGTGGCATATCTGGCAGACGATGAAACACTGTGTTGAGAAAGGGTGTCGCAAGGAAGGCATTCTGCCCGGTGGACTGAAGCTACGCCGCCGTGCCCCCGCCCTGTATCGTCGCCTCAAAGCCGAAAGCAAAAATACCATAGACCCATTAAATGCGATGGACTGGGTAGACCTATTCGCGATGGCAGTTAACGAACAAAATGCTGCCGGAGAGCGCGTGGTCACGGCGCCAACCAATGGCGCGGCGGGGATCATCCCGGCGGTGCTATGCTATTACGACACCTTTGTTGAGCCAGTTGACGAAGATAGCTGTGCGCGCTTTTTGCTGACGGCGGCGGCGATTGGCATCCTCTACAAGAAAAATGCCTCTATCTCCGGTGCCGAAGTAGGTTGTCAAGGAGAAGTGGGCGTTGCCTGTTCCATGGCTGCAGCAGCACTGACCGAAATTATGGGTGGCACTGTGGAACATGTAGAAAATGCCGCCGAAATTGGGATGGAACATAACCTTGGTCTGACCTGCGATCCCGTAGGTGGCTTAGTTCAAGTGCCTTGCATTGAGCGTAATGCCATGGGGGCAGTCAAAGCCATTAACGCATCACGACTGGCACTGCGTGGGGATGGAAATCATAAGGTGTCACTGGATAAAGTGATTAAGACCATGATGGATACTGGCAAAGATATGCGTAGCAAGTATAAGGAAACTGCCAGAGGCGGACTTGCCGTTAATATTGTGGAATGTTGATGCGCTATCCGCTTGTCCCGTCCTAAGATAGGTTGACAGTTTTCAGGCCAGCTCCAGTAGCTGGCCTTATTACGTTTGCTTAACCGTTAAACTTAGCGCACAGGCAGCTCTATGTTAGCGAACATCTCTTCAATCAGTTGCGCATCTTTTAGCGCTTCGGCTTTTTCCACTACATCTCGAGTCAAATGAGGTGCAAAATGGCTAATAAAATCATACATATATCCTCTCAAGAAGTTACCTTTGCGGAAGCCAATCTTAGTGGTGCTATGGGCAAACAAGTGGCTGGCATCAATTGCCACCAAATCACTGTCAATCACCGGATCTACCGCCATGGAAGCGATAATGCCCACACCTAATCCCAAACGGACATAGGTTTTCAGCACATCAGCACTGGTAGCACTGAAGACCACCCGCGGTTCAATGCCCGCTCGCTTAAAGCCTTTTTCAATTTCTGATGCTTTGTCAAACCCAAACACATAGGTGACTAACGGAAACCGCCCTAACTCTTCAATAGTGATATGACTGCGTGACGCCAGAGGATGGTTCTTCTGTACTACCACCGAACGATTCCAGTGATAGCATGGCAACATGATTAAGTCGGTATACAGATGCATCGCTTCCGTGGCAATAGCAAAATCAGCAATGCCGTGGGCCGCAGACTCACTGATCTGCGCCGGGCTGCCCTGATGCATATGCAGGTTAACTTTGGGGTAACGCGCAATAAACTGCTGGATGATCTTCGGTAAGGCGTAACGGGCTTGGGTATCAGTGGTTGCCAAGTTAAGGTCACCCTGATCTGGCTTGGTGTACTCTTCTGATACCTTTTTGATACTTTCAACTTTCCCGAGAATGTCATTGGCAATACGGATGACCTGTTCACCAGCGGGCGTCACATGGGTCAGATGCTTGCCGCTGCGGCCAAAAATCTGAATGCCTAACTCATCCTCCAGCATACGCACCTGTTTGCTGATCCCAGGCTGTGACGTGTAAAGATTTTCAGCGGTGGCAGAAACATTCAGGTTATGGTTAACCACTTCGGCAATATAGCGCAATTGCTGCAGCTTCATGTTGATAAATCCTTGAATTTCTGTACCGCACAGTGACAGAATGAGAGGTTGAATACCGCTTAACTATAATCAAATGTTATAGTACAACGTTATAACTAAATCAAACAGGAATATAATGATTTTCCTGTCCAAGATCTACGACACTGTCATTAAGCTAGGCTATGATAACTAGGCTAGTTTGTTGATTTATTGTAGCATTAACAAAATTATAAATTATCGGAACAACTATGGCATTTATCCTAGTACTGGTGCTGATCGGTGCGCTGCTGCTGTTGGTGATAGGGATTAACGCCCTGCAACAGCAAAAACAGCGCGCTGAAGCGTTGCGACGAACCGAACTGACTCGTCAGCGAGCCATTCTGGAGGAAACAGAGGAAGTATTAGCCAACACCGGCATGTTTCCCTGTACCAGCCATATTAATCTGGCACTATACAAAAGGATTAAGGAAGCGGCGCAGCAAGCAATGATGCTCTGTAATGCCTCACAGCGTGCAGATTATGAGCGTCGCGTCATCGACTTAGACAGCATGATCAACAATCTGCAGAAAAGTCCCCCGCAACAACCTTCCATTGAAAACTTTCGGCTACCTGATAATGACCGGCAAATTCTCGTACTGGTACAGACCCTTAAAAAGCTGAAAGCAATCATTCGCGATGAGCATAATAAAGGGAAAATGGATCCTGTGGTATTTTCCAATGAAGAAAACCGCATCAACAGTTTGCAGTTGAGAATTAACGTCGACAGCATGATGTCCCGCGCTCGCAGCGCTTGCTATATGAAACAGTACGGCTCATCAAGGCAGATGGTAACTAAAGCGTTAGGCACGCTGAATACCATTAAAGGGCAAACCCCGGGAGACCCCTTTATTACCCGTAAGGTGGAAGAAGCCAAACAACTGCTGGAAGAGATCAACGGGGCAGTAAAAATGGCACAGCCCAGTGCTCCCAAGCCAAAAGAAGAAGACGATATCGACGTGTTGTTCCAACCGAAGAAGAAATGGTAAAAAGCAACGCCCTGCAATGCAGGGCGTTTTGTTAATATCCGTGAAACGTTTAGGCTTTCTTTTTGGGGCTATTCACCTGCCATTTGCCATCAACATAGTAAGCTGCCCAACCGGTCGCTTTACCGTTAACTTCACTGGCAACATACTGCTCCTTGGTCTTGCGACTAAATTTCACCACTGTTGGATGGCCATCATCGTCGACCACAGGCGCATCAGCCAAATACAAATATTTTGGCCACAGCAAATCACGATATTTTACTAACTCCGCCACTAAAGGTGCTCTGGTTTCCCGTGACTTAGGGAAAGTGCTGGCAGCCAGGAATACCCCTGTTGCGCCATCGCGCAACACAAAATATCCATCAGATTTACTGCATTTGAGTTCTGGCAAATGGATAGGATCTTCTTTAGGTGGTGCGGCCTCACCATTTTTCAGCAACTTACGGGTGTTTTTACACTCGGGATTAACACAACCGAAATATTTACCAAAACGCCCGTTTTTCAGCTCCATATTAGCGCCACAACGATCACACTCAATGACTGGACCTTCATAGCCCTTAATCTTGAAATGACCATGTTCAATTTCATAGCCAGGGCAACTCGGGTTGTTACCGCACACGTGCAGTTTGCGCGTTTCATCTAGCAAGTAACTATCCATCGCCGTACCACAGAGTTTACAACGATGTTTCGCCCGTAGCGCTTCAGTTTCTGCATCTTCGCCGTCACTGATAGCTTCTTCGCCCGGGGTCAGGTTAAGCGTGGTTTTGCAGCGTTCTTTCGGCGGCAGCTCATACCCTGAACAACCGAGGAACACCCCTGTTGACCCGGTGCGGATCCCCATCGGCCTACCGCAGGTGGGGCACTTGATATCAGTTAAAATCATCTGGTTAGGGCGCATACCGCCCTCTTCCGCTGGTAACTCAGCTTTCTCCAGCGTGTGACTGAACCCTTTATAAAAACTATCGAGTACCTTTTTCCATTCCAACTGTCCCTGCGCAACGTTATCGAGCGTTTGCTCCATCTCTGCGGTAAAGTCGTAACTCATCAGGTCAGAGAAATTTTCTAACAAACGATTACTGACAATCTCACCCATCTTTTCAGCAAAGAAACGACGATTTTCCACCCTTACGTAGCCACGTTCCTGAATGGTGGAAATAATGGTGGCATAGGTAGAGGGACGGCCAATACCGCGTTTTTCCAACTCTTTAACCAATGAGGCTTCGCTGTAACGAGCCGGGGGTTTAGTGAAATGTTGTTTAGGTTTGAGTGATTGCAGCGACAGTTCATCGCCTTCAGCCACGTAAGGCAGAGTGACCTCTTCCTCATTTTTCTTTTTCAGTGCAGGTTGTACCCGTGTCCAACCGTCAAACTTGAGGGTGCGGCCGGTAGCACGAAGTTCAAAATCACCCGCGGAAACGGTTAAGCGCGTGGCATCATATTGTGCGGGAGTCATCTGACAGGAAACAAACTGGCGCCAAATCAACTCATACAGACGCTGGGCATCGCGTTCCATGTCTGTCAATGTTGCAGCATGGACTTTTACATCTGACGGACGAATGGCCTCATGTGCCTCCTGAGCCCCTTCTTTGTTGCCATAATGGTTAGGCGTTGCTGGCAGATAATTTTCGCCAAATTCTTTGGCGATCATAGTGCGCACGCTCTCTAACGCTTCTTGGCTGAGGTTAGTCGAATCGGTACGCATGTAGGTAATGTAACCGGCTTCGTACAAACGCTGCGCCAACATCATGGTCTTTTTAACACCAAACCCCAAGCGAGTACTTGCGGCCTGCTGTAGGGTGGATGTGATAAAGGGGGCACTCGCCTTGCTCTGTGTGGCCTTAACTTCTCGGGAGACAACCCGATAAGCAGCGCGTTCCAGCAATTTGACCGCCGCCATTGCTTCGGCTTGGTTACGCGGAGAAAACTCTTGATCCCCTTGCTTCACAACTTCCAACGCCAACGGTTGCGCCGCAAGGGTTGTCATATTGGCATGCACATCCCAGAATTCTTCTGGAACAAAGGCCTTAATTTCCGTTTCGCGTTCTACCACCAGCCGTACAGCGACTGATTGTACGCGTCCGGCAGACAACCCCCGCGCCACTTTTTTCCACAGCAATGGAGAAACCATGAACCCCACAACTCGGTCCAGAAAACGGCGCGCTTGTTGCGCATTAACCATGTTGTTGTTGAGCTCACCGGGATGACTAAAGGCCTCTTTAATCGCGCTTTTAGTAATTTCGTTAAATACTACGCGCTTAAAACGGGTCTTATCACCACCAATCACCTGTTGCAGATGCCAAGCAATCGCCTCCCCTTCGCGATCCAAGTCGGTAGCGAGATAGATTTCATCCGCGGCTTCTGCCAGCGACTTAAGCTCTTTAACGACTTTCTCTTTGCCAGGTAAGATCTGATAGTTTGCTTTCCAGCCGTGCTCGGGGTCTACCCCCATACGAGACACCAGTGCGGAATGCTCCTTCTGCTTTTTGTAATCGGCCTTTTCCTCCGGCGACATCTTACGCACATCTGCAACGGACTTAGTCTTGCCATTCGGCTCGGCAGAAGAGGAAGTCGGCAGGTCCCGGATATGACCAACGCTCGACTTAACGATGAATTCTTTACCAAGATATTTGTTAATAGTCTTGGCTTTAGCCGGCGATTCGACAATAACTAGCGATTTTCCCATAGTGTGATTCGCGCCAAAAGATCTCTGAAAGGTAAAAATTGCCCTCATATATAGAGGGTTGTCTATCGACTTGCAAGTCAATCCCCGTTTTATGTGCAACAGCGACTCACTTTTTAAGCAAGGAAAAAATATTTTAAAGAAATAATGTTGCGTTATTAAAAACTAATATTTCATATTCTGCGCTCAATCAAGCAATAGTTATGCAATTGTGACAATAAACCGCTTTCTCTATTGTATTGGCACAGGTTGTGAGCAGAGCGGACATCAGTATACTGGCATTCAGACTTTTACAATGACGCCCTGCATCACAGCAACAGGAATCGCCATGAAACAATTTGAAGCCAATTTTGATGGTTTGGTCGGCCCGACCCACAACTATGCCGGACTCTCCTTTGGCAATGTGGCCTCACAGAGCCACGCCACCCAACCATCTAACCCTAAAGCAGCTGCTAAACAGGGGTTGAAGAAAGCCAAATCTTTGGCCGACATGGGGCTGATACAAGGCGTGTTAGCGCCACAGGAGCGTCCCGATGTACACACGCTACGTCGTCTAGGATTCTCTGGCACCGATGCCGATGTATTGCAAAAAGCCGCCAAACAAGCCCCCGAGCTATTGCAGGCTTGTGCCAGCGCTTCCAGCATGTGGACGGCCAATGCCGCCACGGTATCGCCGAGTGCCGACACCCATGACGGCAAAATCCACTTTACCCCAGCCAATCTTGTCGATAAGTTGCATCGCAGCCTAGAGCCACAGACAACGGCCAATATTCTCAAGGCTATCTTTGCTGATAGTCGCTATTTTACCCATCATCAAACGCTACCCGCACATGCCACCTTGGGCGATGAGGGTGCGGCGAATCACACCCGACTGTGTCAAGCGTATGACCAGGCCGGAGTTGAAATTTTTGTATATGGGTATTCGGTGATTGATAAACAAGCACCTAGACCCCAGAAATATCCCGCGCGGCAGACGCTGGAAGCTTCAGCAGCTATCGCCAGACTACACCGGTTAGATGACGACAATACGGTTTTTATTCAACAAAACCCGGCCGTCATTGATCAAGGGGTGTTCCACAACGATGTTATCGCTGTAGGTAATCAGAATGTGCTGTTTTTCCATGAACAAGCCTTCTGGGACAGCAAGAAAAAATTAGCGGAATTACGCGCAAAATTACCGGGAACATTGCATCTTATTGAGGTTCCGAGTCATCAAGTCAGTATTCAAGATGCGGTAGCGACGTACCTGTTTAATACTCAGTTGGTGACGATATCGCAAGGAGAGATGGCGTTAATTGCGCCGACAGATTGTGCAGAAAATCCACGCGTTAAGGCCTATTTAGATGAGTTGCTGACGATGGATACGCCTATCAAACAGATCCATTACTTCGACGTAAAACAAAGTATGCATAACGGCGGTGGGCCAGCTTGTTTGCGATTGCGAGTCGCCATGAGTGATGTTGAGCTGGCGGCCATTAATCAACAGGTTTTGCTGACCGATACACTGTTTGACAAGTTAAATCTATGGGTCGACCGCCACTATCGTGACCGCTTAGTGGTCGCCGATTTGGCAGATCCCCAGTTATTAATGGAATCAAGAACTGCGCTAGATGAGCTTACACAATTACTGAAACTTGGCAGTATCTATCCGTTTCAGCAGTAATTATTTAACTAAACTGTTAGCTCAGACCTGATTTGACAGATATACGGTTTTCTGGAGCCGTCATCAGATTAGGTTTGAGTTAAATTATTTTCAGCTCAAATCGTTTTCCCCATCAATTTGACGTAACCACTGGTGTTCTGCCACAGCATATTTTTCCTTATCCACTACAATTTGCTAGTGACAAACGAAATGAAATACCTATCACGAGCCATCTCGCAAACCCCTCTCGAACGCTCCCCCATTCCATATGTGGCGGAGAGTTAACAGAAAAAACAAGGGGGCGAGCAGCGCCCCCGTCCTTTGTAAACTACCAAATTAATGAATAACGATGGGAATGGTAGCTACCTGAGTTATATCGCCTTTAAGTGTTTCAACTTCAATAACTAATGATCCAGCATCTGCTTGGTCAGCGCCTTTAATTACAACACTATATTCAACAGATCTATTTTCATTAGTGGAACTAACAACAAATGAATCTCTGCTGACAATACTGCCGGCAGATGGTTTGAAGGTGATTTTGCTACCAGCCGGGAGTGGTTGATTATGTAAATCACCGAGGATCACGCTCACGCCGCCTGTAGATTTGCCAATGATATCAATCACCCGATTATCATTAAGTCCATCACATGGGTCACTAATCGCGGGATTGTCAGTACAGCTATCGACAATTAGCGGTGTTGAAGAAAAAGCATCGCTGCCTGACATCACCAGCACCAGAGACGCTCTTACATTTAACGAACGCGTTGCAGCGCATCCTGCGTGAGGTTCGTTGTTTGCGTCTAACTGGCACAGACTCCCGTTATACAAGGTATCAGCAGTATCGTATGTCTGGTTATTGTTAAAGTCGACAAATGTCTCCTGTTTAGCTCCTGGTGCACTCAGGTCATATACCCCGTCTTCATTGTAGTCGACAAAGGCCTCGCCTAAATCATAGGAGTGTCCTGATACATCAGTTTGACTGCGGAACGCTTGTAACTCTGCGTAATCAAATCTGCCGTTTCCATTAATATCAGGGAAAGACTCTTCACCTATAGCGGTTGCGAGGACAGTTACACGGCCACCATATGGTTGTCCTAACTCAGCAGTTTCTGATGGCTCTTTGCCTTGTGCGGTAAGTGTATCACCTGCAGGGCGAGGATTTTGGCTAGTCCACTTAACAGAACAAGTACCATTAGAAGTAACGCAGGAAGGCTCTATTGAACCACCTTCAGTAGTAAATGAAACGGCAGTTCCATCTGGAACCGGGTTATTAAACGCATCGGAGAGTCTTGCGGTGATAGTGACCGGAGTGCCATCATAATCCCAGCCCTCTGGATTGAGGATATCCGCAGATAATGAAAAGCTGTCCTGATCAGGTAACCCGGTTGAAATCACTAGCAAATTTGACTGAGAAGATATTTCAGGATAACTCCCATCGACAACCGCTGTAACTCTTACCGAAGTTGAAACTGTACCTGAATTCACCACGGTTTGCGCAATGCCCTGAGAGTTAGTTGTCGCGGTTAAAGGATTGAGTTCAATCCCTCCGACATTGGTATTAGTCGAAAATGTAACGCTCTGATTACTTACGGGGTTTCCATTTTTATCTAGCACTTTAAATCTTAAAGTAGAAGATTCTGTACCACCCGTACCTTTAAGTTTGATATTTTCAGGAGTCGCATCTAAAAAGGAAATACTGCCGACACTCGCGGATAGGACATTGACAACACCTTTGGCGGTTAGTGCTTTGCCGCCAACATTAGCACTCACGTTTATGTTGTCATCGCCTACACAACCTTTTGCCAAATATGTACTGGTTGCAACACCGTTTACAGCAATGACGGGGGTGCTAAATTCGGCTTCCGGTGTCGATTTTGCGGCACACAGAGAGCTAAATTTCACCTCAACAGGCTCTGTAAAAGGATTCCCCGAAGCATCTTGGATAGAGACAGATACACTGGCTGTTCCTCCCGCAGACACCACTGCAGGAGTGACTGAAGCCACACCACTCTGAAAGGGTGCACCACTTCCCATCAACACATCGGTAGCACCCACTTTAAAGACTAAATCAACAGATTCACCAGAGAGTATGGTAGCGGTCGCAACACCGGCCCCTGGTTGAGCTCCTGCCAAAATCTGCACATAAGCTTTACCATTCTCGGTTACCGCAGTATCGATTGGAATTTCCCCCCTAGAACTTGTGAATTGCACTATGGTTGGTTTAGTGAGTCCAGAAACTTTAGCCACTAAATAGCCAGGATTTAGGGTAGTAATTGAATCTATAGGATTCTCAGAAGATATGTCATCAACTAAAGCCAATGTCACTTGAGGGCCGCCAGTTGACGCCCCCCCATCGCCCGCCATAGTAAACCCTACTGTTGCTGAAGCACCTGAAGCTATGGATGCTTCAACCGTACCCGCACCAGCAACATTAGAAGTGGCGAGCGTCACAGTCGCCACACCATTGGCGTTTGTGAGTGCCGTACCGATAGCCGGTACAAATGTGCCAAGTGAGCTGTTGTTAAGAGTAAAAGTCACCAATTCACCAGCCAACGGGCCTGTAAGCGAATTTTTGACTGTAGCCGTTAATGTTGCTGGAGTCTCAGCATTGATATCGCTGTTGGAAATGGTTAGTGAGATAGTATTGCTGCCTGAAGGAGGTGTCTGACCGTTACCAGGATCAGAAAGTGCACTACCGCCACCACCACAGGCACTCAACAAAAAACTGCAAAATAACGCCCCAAAAAACTTAAATGCTGACTGCATTGTCAGCCTCCTTGTTGTCCATATGAACTTAAAGACTCGCATATACGCTACAGCTTAGAGTAAACATAATATTCACACAATAATTTCAATTTTATCATTTTATAAACGTGTATTTACTTTCAATATCTGTTCCTCTGTGTTCCCTGAATTATGCTTTCTTGATAGGCTTAACCCGCCAAGAATAAAATCTATAAATTAACAGGAATAATTATGGCGTTTATGAAGAGGAAGTTAGGGCTTACCAGCAAAATCCTAATTGGGATGACGCTAGGGATTTTTGTTGGCCTGATATTGCGCATTGCGTTTCCAGGCAGCCAGTTTGTGCAGGAATATATTACTGAAGGGGTGTTGAACGTCATCGGTACCATATTCATCAACTGTCTTAAGATGTTAGTTGTGCCGATGGTGTTTATCTCTCTGGTATGTGGCACCAGTTCACTAAGTGAGCCCTCGAAGCTGGGCCGACTAGGTGGTAAAACTTTGGCCTTCTATCTTTTTACTACGGCAATAGCGCTGGTTCTGGCAATCTTTGTCGCGGTGATCATCCATCCAGGCAGTAACACGCTTTCTACAGCTAATCTGGTATACGATGCCAAAGATGCCCCTAGTCTAGCGCAAGTGATTATCAACATCGTACCCACTAACCCCATCAAGGCGATGACTGACGGCAATATGCTGCAAATTATTATCTTTGCAGTCATTTTTGGATTTGCTGTATCTCATGTCGGTGACAAAGGCCGTCGAGTGGCCGCCGTGTTTGAAGATCTTAATGACGTGATCATGCGAGTAGTCACGCTGGTAATGTATCTGGCACCTTATGGTGTTTTTGCATTGATGGGAAAACTGGCCTTAACCTTAGGACTAGGCACATTTGCAGATGTACTTAAATATTTCGGTGTGGTTTTAGGTGTGCTGTTGCTACATGGGTTTGTGGTATATCCGACATTACTTAAACTGTTTACCGGCCTCAACCCTCTGATTTTCATGCGTAAGATGCGTGATGCGCAGTTGTTTGCATTCAGTACTGCCAGTTCCAACGCCACATTACCAGTCAACATGGAAACTGCTGAACACCGACTGGGTGTTGATAACCGGGTCGCCTCATTTACGTTGCCTTTGGGGGCTACGGTCAATATGGATGGCACGGCGATTATGCAAGGGGTAGCGACTGTTTTTATTGCGCAGGTTTATGGCTTTCACCTTTCCATTCAAGACTATTTTTCCGTAGTAGTAACGGCAACACTGGCATCGATTGGAACTGCCGGGGTTCCGGGAGTCGGTCTGGTAATGCTGGCCATGGTGTTAAAGCAAGTGGGACTTCCAGTTGAAGGGATCGCCTTGATCTTGGGGGTGGATCGTCTGTTGGATATGGTACGTACCGCCGTTAATATCACCGGCGACAGCGTTGCGACAATGATTGTTGCCAAAAGCGAAAATGCATTTGATTCAGAAACATATCACGATACCAATGCTGGTAAGGTTCGCAGTTTTATGCCTAAATCAGATACTAAGTAAGTCTTGCACTAAGCATAAAAAAGGCGCTTTAAGCGCCTTTTTTATGCTCGCTTAACGTTCCCAGTAAGCCTCTTCTAGGCTATCTTCGCGCTCCGGTAACCCGCGGGATAAGCGCGGGCTGTTCTGTGCTAGCACTTCATAGGCTACCCGGTTGGCATATTTACAGATCTGCGAAAAAGAGGAGTAGCACAGTCCCCCGCGCTTATGCTTAATGGAACCAGGAACCCGTGATTTATGATAGTTATTAGCGGCCAAATCATGCAGTAGTGCTGCTAATGCGCCATCGCCAGCACCGTTAGTATTACGAATCTTTTCTGGCCCACCCATATAAGGGGAGATATGCGCAAACACCTTGATAGGATTATCACAATCTTGCTTGCGCTTCGGACGGGAAAACTCATAACGGTTAAACTCAGGGATACTACCGGGTAACAACAGATGTGCAGTTTCGCGCTTTTCAGATTCTTCAGCATATCCCGCAGTATAAAGCCCGGTAGCACCGGCGGTGGTCAACACCATATCACACCACTCCAACGCCTTTTCTGACGCCTGTAGCGGATCGTCAAACCCCGTTAAAGCCTCGCCCTCATCCTCATTCATTGCCAGTACGGTGACATGTTCCCGGATAAAATTTTGCCAAAACTTGGGGTCTTCCTCGATCAGAAAGCGCGTTCCAAGTGTCAGGACAACGGGCACATCAGCCTCTTTGGCATATGCAATTGCCTGCATCGCGGCGTCAGCAATACCATCTTCCTTACGCGCTCGCATCAAATAGGCCGTCAGTACCAGCGCCGCGCCACCTTGCACCAAAGGTTTGCTGATGTGGTCGGGGGTCAGTTTGTCCATCGACCCCTTGCTAATAGCAAAGGTCCGTTCGCCCTCAGCGGAGATCAGCGTAAAACACCGGCCAATGGGGCCATTCACCGGTTGTAGGTAGTCCAAATCAACTTTCGATGAGGTATGACACAAATAGCGGTAGGCATAACTGCCAACTTCAATCTGCTTACTCATTACCCCAAATAATACCGAGCGATCATCCGCCAGCACCGAATAGTTGTGTACCGTATTACCAATCGTACCGCCGGCAAATTCGCCGGTAATCAACTGCTGTTGCTGCAGTTGCTGGTACAGTCGCTGTGCTGTCGTGTCATCAATGACGGTAGAGTTGCCTTTGGGCAGACTATAATCGGCAAGCAGTTGCTCATCCACCTGAGCTTCTATATCGACCAGAGTCTGATCAATACCGCAGATCCAAGTGTTTACAGGCGCAGGCTGAATTGTCAGTTGTGCCAATAACGGGTCTCGATTCATAACCGGGAAATAATGTTTGGATTTACGTTGTCCAGGAAACTTCATGATGCTTCTCAGTGCTCTCGCCAAGCGAGCCAAAAAATCACCACCGTCAGAGGCGGTGATTTAGGGATGAAAGTAAAACTGCCGCGTATTAGCGGCAGCTGAATTGGTGCGAATTTTATCACATCATCTAAGACGCGCCAGCGCCATCAACGCCAATTTTCGGCATGAGAGATCACCAAGTCGGCAAGAAATGCCATATGTTGCTCACCATCATTCAGGCATGGCACAAAATGGTACTGCTCGCCTCCCGCATGTAAAAAGGTTTCCTTACCACCCTGCGCAATTTCTTCCAGCGTTTCTAGACAATCAGCAGCAAATGCTGGGCTGATGATATCAACCGATTTCACACCTTTGCTGGGTAAGCTAGCGAGTGTTTCATCGGTATAGGGTGTCAACCATGGCTCCTTGCCAAAGCGGGACTGAAAACACACTTGCCATTCAGCTTCTGGCAATGCCAGGGCCTGCGCGACCAACGCTGCGGTTGTTAGGCAATGTTGTTTATAAGGATCACCTTCATTGATGTAACGCTCCGGCACGCCATGAAACGAAAACAGCAGTTTTTCTGCTTTGCCGTACTGTTGCCAGTGTTTGCGGATACTCTCGGTCAACGCAGCAATGTATCCTGGCCGATCATGATAGTCTTTGACCATCCGCAGTTCTGGAATATTACGACGAGGCTTCAATGCTGCGGCGACACCATCAAAAACGCTGGCAACGGTAGAGCAAGAGTATTGAGGGTACAATGGCAACACCAACACCTTATCGACACCTGCCCGTTGTAACTCATCTAGACCATCCGCCAGCGATGGCTGACCGTAGCTCATACCTAGCGCCACAGGGATGGCAAAGCCAAGTCTTGAGGCCAATTGATTGGCCAGCGCCAGTTGTTGCCGCTGACTGATCACCATTAAAGGAGAGCCCTCTTGCCACCAGATAGACTGGTAGAGTTTGGCAACTTTTGCAGGACGAATATTAAGAATGATCCCCTGCAGAATCGGCTGCCATTGCCAGGCGGGCAGATCGACCACCCGAGGGTCACTCAAAAACTGCTTTAAAAACGCACGAACAGCGTCTTTGGTGGGCGCGGCTGGCGTCCCTAGGTTAACCAGTAAAACGCCAAAAGGTGGATGGCTATGTGACACGGCAACTTCCTGATAAAAAGAACATGGCGTCAAGGTAACACCCCTTAAAACATAAAAAAAGTCCGCAACTGCGGACTTTTTCCAATTATGCGAATCGGCCTTATTGATAGCTTATGCCAATGCTTTCTCAATAGCAGCACTGACAGAGGCAACACTCTGGGTACCATCAAATTTGCTGTACTGAGTGTCTCCTTTAGCAGCCATTGCGCTGTAGTAACTGACCAATGGTTCGGTCTGTTCATGATAGATAGCCAAGCGTTTACGCACCGTCGCTTCTTCATCGTCAGGACGGATCACCAAATCTTCACCAGTGACATCATCTTTGCCCACATTTTTCGGTGGATTGAAGACCACATGGTAAACTCGCCCTGAACCAGGATGTACCCGGCGACCACTCATACGTTTAACAATGTCTTCATCCGGTACGTCAATTTCAATGACGTGATCGATATTGATACCGTTACTTACCATCGCGTCGGCCTGAGGAATTGTGCGAGGGAAGCCATCCAGCAAAAAGCCGTTAGCGCAATCGTCTTGAGCAATACGTTCTTTCACCAGTTCAATGATCAGATCGTCTGACACCAGTTGTCCGGCGTCCATCACTTTTTTCGCTTCCAAACCCAGCGGAGTACCTGCTTTTACCGCCGCACGCAGCATATCGCCGGTAGAGATCTGTGGAATACCATACTTTTCCATGATGAACTGAGCCTGGGTACCTTTACCGGCACCAGGGGCGCCCAATAGGATAATGCGCATATTAAAGATTCCTCTGTTCGCATCTATAATTCTTGTCAGGGCGGGGATCTTCGCATAAATGCGCACCGTTGAGAAGGTTTTTGGTTTCGACCTTCGCCGTAGCGAATGTAAGCGAAAGTTGGCAAATTCTCCTGCTAATCTGCTGTCTGCGCAGTAGAATTTGCCTATATCTGCAATTAATACAGCAAGCTGTATAACTTACGCCGATATTGTCCTGCTAGGGCATTCCCCTGCCCCAGCGCAGATAATAACGTCAGCAATTGCTGTTTTATCGCCCCATCTCCCATGTTCAAATCGCGCGATAATGGTGCAAACAACAGCGCCAGCGCTTCTTCATCTCGATGTGCCTGGTGCAATGCCGTCGCCAACTTTTGCAACAGCTCCACATCATCTGGCGCGGCATCCAAGGCTTGCTGAAGCGCACGAATCTCTGGGGTGTCCGCGGCTTTCTCTGCCAAGTCTAACTGTGACATCAGAGAGTTGTAGTAACCGTCTTGGTCCGCCAGTTTAATGGTTGCCAACAGCGTTTTAGCGGTTGCCAAATCTCCGGTTTTCAAGCACGCCTCAGCATAAGGCAAGGCAACAGCCGCCTCCGCCTGTTCCGCATAAGCCTCTTTAAATAATGGCAACGCAGCATTGGCATCTCCTTGCTGCAACAGCGCCTTGGCGTCATTTAACTTCAATTCCCAAGCGGCAGGTAGATGCTTTTGCAAAATGGCGAGGATCTGTTCGCGGCTCTGCACACCAGCAAATCCGTCAACCGGCTGTCCTTGGCTCAGCAGCAAGGTGGTTGGCAGACTACGGATCTGGAAATAAGACGCTAACTCCAACTGTGTTTCACAGTTAACGGATGCCAACTGCAACTGACCAGGGAAAGCCGCGATGAGCTGTTCCATAGTCTGCAGCAGTGCTTTACTTTCCGGCATCTGCTCCGCCCAGAATACCAGGGCTACCAGTTGCTGATTGGAAAGTTCTACCACTTGCTGAATATTGTCGCGGGTAAGTTCCATAGTAGTTTCCATCGTTATTGCCGCGGACGTATCCACTGGCAGTCATTCATAAAATCGGGTTGTTTCACCCGCCAGTATAATGAGAAAAGGGCCAGAGCGGCCCCTTTCAACCAGCTTATTTCACGCTATCCATCAGCATTTTGTTGACCAGACCAACGAAAGTGGAAGGGTCAGACAAACTGCCTTTTTCGGATAACAGAGACTGTTGCAGCAACAGATTGCTCCAGTCGGCAAAAAGACTTTCGTCCTGCTCGTCATTCAGACGTTTCACCAGAGGATGCGCCGGATTGATTTCAAAAATCGGTTTCACTTCCGGCACCGGTTGCCCAGCGGCCTGCATCAGTTTGATCATCTGCGTCGACATTTCGCCTTCACCTACCACCACACAGGCTGGGGTGTCGGTTAAGCGGGTAGTGATGCGCACATCGGTAACCTTGTCACCCAGCGCATCCTTGATACGTTTTACCAGTGGCTCAGATTCTGTCGCCAGCTTTTCCTTTTCTGCTTTCTCGTCGGCATCTTCCAGCTCACCCAGTTCCAGATCGCCACGGGTCACAGAATGCAACTGTTTGCCTTTGTATTCATTCAGATGGCTGATCAGCCATTCATCAATACGGTCAGACAACAGCAACACTTCCACATCTTTCTTACGCAGTTGTTCCAGATGAGGACTATGCGCAGCGGCCTGATAACTGTCAGCAACGATGTAGTAGATGTGTGTTTGCCCAGCTTTCATACGCTCAATATAGGCATCCAACGACACATCTTGCGTTGCGCTGTCATTGTGGGTCGAGGCAAAGCGCAGCAGGCCGGCAATACGTTCTTTATTGCTCCAGTCTTCAGCTGGGCCTTCTTTCAACACCTGACCAAACTCAGTCCAGAACTGCTGATATTTTTCGGTATCATCCTGCGCCAGTTTTTCCAGCATACTGAGCACACGTTTGGTCAACGCACTACGCAGTGCCTGAGTGACTTTGTTGTCTTGCAAAATTTCGCGGGAAACGTTCAGCGGCAAATCATTAGAATCGATCAAACCTTTCACAAAGCGCAGATAAGACGGCATAAACTGCTCTGCGTCATCCATGATGAACACTCGTTGTACAAACAACTTCAGGCCATGTTTGTAGTCACGATTCCACAGATCCCAAGGCGCTTTAGCTGGGATATACAACAGACTAGTATATTCCTGTTTTCCTTCTACGCGGTTATGGCTCCACAGCAGTGGGTCACTGAAATCATGGGAAATATGTTTGTAAAACTCTTGATACTCTTCATCGGTGATCTCTGACTTGTTGCGGTTCCACAGTGCTGTGGCTTTATTCATCACCTGCCAGTGACCTTCTGTTGCCGGAATTTTCTCGCCATCTGGGCCATCATGTTCCGCAGTACCTTCCTGCCACATTTCAACCGGGATGGAGATATGGTCAGAGTATTTGGTGATAATGGATTTCAGACGCCAATCATCGGCAAACTCTTTCTCGTCTTCACGCAAGTAAAGGGTAATTTCAGTGCCACGGTTTTGTTTAACAATGTTTTCTACGGTAAAGCTGCCTTCACCGTTAGATTCCCACTGCACTGCTTCATCAGGTTTTACACCCGCAGCACGCGTGCGAACGGTGACCTTATCAGCCACGATGAAAGCGGAGTAAAAGCCTACCCCAAACTGACCGATAAGCTGTGAGTCTTTGGCGGCATCGCCAGACAGATTTTTGAAAAATTCAGCAGTGCCAGACTTGGCAATGGTGCCCAAATGCTCAATCACACCCTCACGGGTCATACCAATACCATTATCATCGATAGTCACTGTGCCTTTTTCTTTATCGGTGGTAATGCGTACCCGCAATTCGCCATCGCCTTCGTACAGTGAATCATCTGTCAACGCCAGATAACGCAGCTTATCAGCGGCATCGGCAGCATTTGACACCAGTTCACGCAAGAAAATCTCTTTGTTGGAATACAAAGAGTGGATCATCAAATGCAAAAGCTGTTTCACTTCAGCTTGAAAACCAAGAGTTTCTTGTTGTGACATGAATAGTTCCTTCGTTTATCGCTAACTAATGGGTAAAACACACCAAATTGGACTGTTACTTGAAGTGGGGATCATGAATATTTTTTCAAGGGCTGAACGATAAAAAGCCGTTGCCTGAAAAAACACAGCCCCGCTTAAACGAGGCTGAGATAGGAGCAAGAATAAACGCGTTTACAGCGGTAGCCGACCATTAAACGACAACGCCAGGGTGGTACTGTCAACATATTCCAATTCCCCCCCCACCGGCACGCCATGGGCAATACGGCTAACACTGACTTGATAGCGATGGGCAATATCAGCAATGAAATGCGCCGTGGCATCACCTTCAACCGTAGGATTGGTTGCCAAGATCAGCTCATTGATTTCACCACCTGCAAGATGCTGCTCCAACAGTGCTAACCCCAGTTCCTCCGGGCCGATACCATCCAAAGGCGATAGATGTCCTAGGAGAACAAAATAACGACCGCTGTAATGGCCTCCGGCCTCGATAGCCAGCACGTCTGCAGGCGTTTCCACCACGCAGATGGTATCGGCATGGCCGCGTTTGGCGCTACCACAAATAGGGCACAACGATTCTTCGGTAAAAGTACGACAGGACTGACAATGACCGACATCCTTCATCGCTTTATCCAATGCGTCAGCCAGTTGCAGGCCAGATTTACGATCCCGTTCCAGTAATTGAAATGCCATCCGCTGCGCCGACTTGGGGCCAACGCCAGGTAAACAACGTAGCGACTGAATAAGCTCATCCACCAATGGACTGAATTTCATCGTCTAATCCGCAACGCGCATCAGAATGGCAATTTCATGCCTGGTGGTAATTGCATACCACCAGTCACTTGCGCCATTTTTTCTTTCTGGTTTTCTTCTACACGACGTGCAGCATCATTGCAGGCTGCGGCGATAAGATCTTCCAGCATCTCTTTGTCGTCTTCCAACAGACTCGGATCGATGTCAACCTTGCGGACATTATGGCTACCAGTCATTGTCACTTTCACCAGTCCGGCACCTGACTCACCAGTAACTTCCATGCGGGCAATCTCTTCCTGCATTTTCGCCATACGTTCCTGCATCATTTGGGCCTGCTTCATCAGGTTGCCCATTCCACCTTTTCCAAACATAACGTTATCTCTTCAATTAACAGTGAGTGACAGGTTAAAGTTCGCTGATCTTACCCAAATAATTGCGCTTGGCAATCCGTAGCATGGCACAAACCGCGTTGTATCACTGCGGTAACTGTCCATCGGGAATAAGCGCGGTTTTTTGCACCAGTTGCTCTGGGTTATAACTCAAGGAATCCGCTTCTAAAGTTGCGCCCATGTGTTGCACCAACCAACGCACCTTGTCATCCGCTAGCAGTTTCTCACCCGCATGCGCCAATAACTCTTTTTTAAACCGTTGGCGGATCTCCTGCGGGGTTTCTCGCCCCGGTTCATTGCCCACAGTGAACTCTACTGTGAGCGGGCGCTGTAAAGCATCGAGTAATGTTTGTTGCAGCTGATTGATAGCCGCAGCAGCGGCGAGATGTTTCTGATCCGGTTTGAGTAACAACAGACACTTTTCACTCAACGACAGGCACACAGAATTAGCTGCTAATTGCCGCACGCGCCCACGGATTGGCAGTGAAGAAACCAGTTTATACCACCCTAAATCAGCGGGATTACCTGCGGGAGCCTCGATAGCACTGGCTGCAACCTTCGGCGCTACGTTAGCCCCATCAGCCGCCGCAGTGACCGATGTAGCCGCCGCCGAAGATGTTACGACCGTTTGCGCATCCACAATGGCTACCGTTGGATCTGATGGCGCTATGGTAGTGTCGTCACTGTCTGGCAGTGACGGTTCGCCGACTTGTTGCGCAGCCCATTCACCATAAACCTCTGCACTATTGTCAGAAAATGGCTCATCTGCCATTCCATCAGCGTCTGACTCAGCAGGTTTGGGTGCACCAGTATTAGCAGCGCTAGAAACTGCTATCGCGCTGCCTTTCAGAGGGATTTCAGTGTTTTTTTTTGAGCTGGAATCGTGCTGATGCTCCGGTATTTTGGCTGGCGTTTCATCGGTTGCCAACGCATCAATATCTTGCAACAGTTGCTCTCTGGTTGCTAAAACCTGATCGAGTAATTCATCGCCAAAAAGCGATGTTGTCGAGGGTGTTGCTTGTGGCTCTTCCACCAACGCTGCTTGAAGTTCATTTTTCGGCAGTTCAGCGGCAAACATATCGCTGGTCAGCTCATCACGAAATGGTGGCTCTGCCGATGCATCCTCGCCAGAATTTATCGGTTCATCCTGCTGATACTGATGCCCCATACTTTCAGCTTGCGACAAAATTAACGTCTGTTCAGCGATGAAAGCGGCATCATCTTCATCTATTTCATGGTCTTCAACATCAGCCGATGTAGTGGCCGTTATTGCATCACTCGGCGTAGGCGTAGCAGTTGTGCTCACATAAGGGTTAGCAGTTGCTACAGGTACTGACTTATCAGTGGTTGGCGCTATGCCACTCATAGCCGTAAACACTGGTTTGTCGCCATGAGTTGCTGAACTTTGCCAGCGCTGAGGCGGCGTTTCCGGGACAAAAGCAACGGCCCGTAACAGCGCCATTTCCAGTCCTGATTTTGGATCTGGCGCAAACGGTAGATCTTTGCGCCCCTGCAATAACAGCTGATAATAGAGCTGTACCTGCTCAGCAGATAGCTGTTCGGCAAATTCTTGGATCTGATCAGCGTATAGCGACAGTTGCGCGGCAGCAGGGGCAAATTGTGTTAGGGTGATCTGGTGTAATAATTCCAATAAGCTACGTAGCACTTCATTCGCATCAGCGCCAAAAGCCAATATACGTTCCGCTTCCTGCATTAACGGCGCCACATCGGCTTGTACCAGCGCTTGCAGCAGAGAAATCACTTGTCGTTCATCAATCGCGCCCAGCATGGTTTGCACCTGCTGCAGTTTGATCTGCCCAGCACCAAAAGCGATGGCCTGATCTGTCAGACTTAACGCATCACGCATGCTGCCGTTGGCGGCCTTGGCCAGCAGCGCCAGAGCTTGCGGCTCAAAAGGTACTGCTTCTGCGGAGACAATATGTTGTAGCTGTCTGGCAATTTCGTCCTGAGTCAGGCTTTTCAGATTGAATTGCAGACAACGGGATAACACGGTTACCGGCAGCTTTTGCGGATCGGTTGTCGCCAGTAAAAATTTGACATGTTCCGGCGGTTCTTCCAGTGTCTTCAGCAGCGCATTAAAACTGCTGCGAGACAACATATGTACTTCGTCAATCAGGTAAACTTTAAAACGGCCACGACTTGGGCGGTATTGCACATTGTCGAGTAACTCGCGAGTATCATCGACCTTAGTGCGGGACGCGGCATCCACTTCAATTAAATCAACAAATCGCCCCTGCGCAATCTCCTGACAGGCACTGCATTTTCCGCAGGGAGTTGCGGTAATTCCTTGTTCGCAGTTGAGTCCTTTGGCAAAAAGGCGTGCCAAGCTGGTTTTACCCACACCCCGGGTGCCGGTAAACAGATAAGCATGATGCAGACGTTGCTGGCTCAACGCATTGGTCAGGGCGTGCAGTACGTGAGACTGCCCAACCACCTGTTCAAAACTGGCAGGTCGCCACTTACGGGCTAATACCTGATAGGACATGAAACTCCCCAGAATAGCTTTACATTCATATTACGGGAGCAAGCTCCACGGATCGCCAAACAATAACATGTGCCAATCTGACATGCTACCCAGGCGATCCGGGACCGGGAATAAAGAAGACTATTCTCCTTCAAATTCACACAGTTTCAGCACTTCTAATCCCTGTGACTGCAGGCGTTTTTCACCGCCAATATCTGGCAGGGAAATAACAAATGCGGCATGACTCACTTCCCCCCCAAGACGACGAATAAGCTTTACGGTAGCTTCAATAGTGCCGCCGGTGGCGAGTAGATCATCCACTACCAGTACCTTGTCCCCCGGCACAATCGCATCAACGTGCATTTCCAGCGTGTCGTGACCATATTCCAGTTCATAGGTTTCAGCAATGGTTTCACGTGGCAGCTTGCCAGGTTTGCGCACGGGGACAAACCCGACACCTAATTCCAGCGCCAACGGTGCGCCGAACAGAAAACCACGGGCTTCAGTACCGACAACTTTGGTAAAGCCAAGGCCTTGGTAATGCTCTAAAAATGCGCGGATAGTGGTCTGATAGGCAATCGGATCTTCCAGCAAACTGGTCACATCACGAAACAGGATCCCGGCTTTCGGGTAGTCAGGAATAGTTTTAATGCTTTGCTTAATCAGCGCTAAGCTGTCGGGGTTAATAGCCATAGTTTCAGTACTTAATTTCCCGGAATATACCGGCTTCATACAACAAAAAAGTCCACACCAAGGTGGACCGCGTTTCTAAATCCGGCTAAAGCTTAAGCCGCTTTGCAGTCAGTTGCAACAGCGATTATCCGATTGTGTGCCACATCGCAACATCGTCTACTCCGGGTCATAGACCGACGATTTTCCAGCATCGGCAACGACGGGAAGTCGCCATAAAAAAGCAACCAAGATCAAACAGATAATTGCAAGAAAAAGCTTGAGCCACAGCACAGACACCAGCCAAATACTCAAACTAAAACTAGCGATAGTCATCACCAATGCCCGGCGTTTTAAAGGCAAACGCAGTCCGCGCTGCTGATGCCAATCGCACAATGCCTGAGCAAACCATGGATGCTGATGCAACCAGCGATGCAGTTCCGGGCTGGAGCGGGCAAAACAAAACCCAGCCAGCAATACAAAAGGCACCGTTGGCAGCAGTGGCAATACGATTCCCGCCATGCCTAACAACAGACTAACGATTCCCAACCCCAGCAACACACTGCGTTTTATCATAGGTCACAAATAGCAATAGTTTTCATTTAACGGATATCTTAACAACAGTGTCTGAAGTAGCAAAGTGACTCGCCACTGCTTATGGAAAGCACTTCGGAAATCCGCCACAATCAGGTAGAATGCGCGCCTTTATCCGTATAGTGGAACAACCAACGTGAGAGTCATTCTGGCCCCAATGGAAGGGGTGGTCGATCATACGATGCGTGAACTTTTGTCCACCATTAATCCTTACGATTTAATGGTGACAGAATTTGTCCGCGTGGTGGATCAATTGTTACCAGAGAAAGTCTTTTTACGGATGTGTCCAGAACTGAATAATGCCGGATTTACCCAGAGCGGCACTCCGGTACGGGTACAGCTGTTAGGGCAGGAACCCGAGTGGATGGCCGAGAACGCCGTTCGCGCTATCAAGCTTGGCTCACATGGGGTTGATGCCAATTTTGGTTGCCCAGCGAAAATGGTTAACCGCAGTAAAGGCGGTGCTGTATTACTACAATATCCAGAGCAAATTTATCGTATAGTGAGGGCCATGCGCCAGGCCGTGCCCGCCGAGCACCCCGTCACCGCCAAAATCCGCTTAGGCTATGAAGACAAGAGTCTGTTTATGGAAAATGCGCTGGCAATTTATGAAGCCGGAGCCACTGAACTGGCGGTTCATGCCCGCAGTAAAGTGGATGGCTATCGCCCGCCAGCATACTGGGAATACATTACCGACATCCGCCAACGGTTGCCAATTCCTATCATCGCCAACGGCGAGATCTGGAACCGCGAAGATGCGCTGCGCTGCATGTCTCAAACAGGCTGCGACAGCGTTATGGTTGGCCGCGGCGCCATCACCCTGCCGAATCTGGCAGCGCATATTAAAAACAACGAGGCCCCTTATAGCTGGCAACAAACGCTGGCATTGCTGATGGAATATACCCGTCAGCAACAAAGTGTCCCCCGCAATGATTATTTCCCCGGGCGAGTCAAACAGTGGTTCAGTTATCTGAATCGCCAGTACAGCCAAGCCGATACGCTGTTTCGCGAACTGCGACTGCACAAAACCACTGATGCGGTTGTTGCCGTGTTGGCAAGCGCTGCCTGAACAGCACACTTTGTTGTTGTAAACCTTGCTTTTGATGGGTATCACGGGAAATCTAAAGCGGATTTGATCCGCATCATAGTTGACCCACCATTGCCAATTAGACTAATAGGTCCATAAGCAAGCAAAAGGCGGTAAAGAGTGAGTGGTTCCCTGATCAGACAACGATTGTCTGCAATTGAGAAGGATCTCAGAGTCGCAATCACTGAGCTTAACGCTGACTGGGCAGAATGGTCTATAGGCGAGATCATTGATGCCATGGTCGGTGCCGAGCTGTGCCATCATCCGCTGTATAATAGGCTCAATCGACTGGATGCTGCCCAGTGTCAGTTAGATCTCGGGCTGTATGGTTTATGTGCCGATTGTGAAAATGAGATAGAACCTGAAAGGTTGGCTATGGATCCGACTGAGCAGCGGTGTCAGCACTGCTCTGAGCAATATGCCCATGAGCATCGCCAGGAACTGCGGCTCAGCCATTAACTCAGGTCACCTATGGACAAACACAATCTTAAAATAAATGGTCATTGCTCCAACAATAAAAAAAGGCGCTTTAAGCGCCTTTTTTTATTTCGTAGCAATTAACGGGTACGTGGGCAAATTTCATCAGCAGCGAAGAAATAAGCAATTTCACGTTCGGCAGAAGCCAGAGCGTCTGAACCGTGAACCGCGTTTTCGTCAATACTATCAGCATAATCAGCACGCAGAGTACCACGAGCAGCCTGAGCTGGGTTAGTTGCCCCCATGATTTCACGATTCGCAGCCACGGCATTTTCGCCTTCCAGCACCTGCACCATGATTGGACCAGACGTCATGAAGCTTACCAGTGCGCCAAAGAAAGGACGTTCACTGTGTTCAGCATAGAAGCCTTCAGCCTGCTCTTTGGTCAGGTGTACCATCTTGGCCGCAACGATTTTCAGGCCAGCGCTTTCAAAACGGTTGTAAATAGCACCGATGTGGTTTTTGGCAACAGCATCAGGCTTGATAATAGAGAAAGTACGTTCAATCGCCATGACTAGGATCCTTAATCAGCGAGTTTCAAAATTCGCGCGGATTATACGCAATAACGGCGACAAATCCTAATCCAATCTCACAAACTACAAGGATTATGCGAGTTTGCGACTAAATCCACCAAAGCTAACGTGTTAAATGTGGCAGCAGAAGGATTAAAAAACCTTACGTCACGATTTTTCGTTACTTTTCATCCATCCAGCATTGCAGAATGGCTTCCAAGATCTGCTCATTACACCGCTGGGGATCATCATCAAAATCATCCAGCGCCAAAATCCACTCATAGAGGTCGGTAAAACGCACGTTCTGTGGTTCTACCTCAGGATAGGCTTCGAGCAATTCCAGAGCCACATCCAACGAGTCAACCCATTTCAAAGACATAGGGCCTCCAATTTCACTTATAACTATCTGATGACATTATAGCGTTGACGTTATTTGTCACATCAAAACAAAGCCGGTCTTAGACCGGCTGTGAGAATTTTATCAACCTTCGCTGACCTGATTCACCGTATATTTGGGAATTTCCACCACCAAATCGTCATCTGCGACCTTGGCCTGACAAGACAAACGACTTTCTGGTTCCAGTCCCCAGGCTTTATCGAGCATGTCGTCTTCTAGATCGTCACTCGGTTCTAGGTTATTGAAGCCTTCGCGCACAATCACATGACAGGTGGTACACGCACAAGATTTTTCGCAGGCGTGCTCTATCTGAATACCATTGCGCAAGGCCGCATCCAGGATTGATTCACCGGTTTTGGCTTCTACCACAGCACCATCAGGGCATAACTCCTCATGGGGCAAAAACACTATCTGAGGCATGATTTCACCTATATCTTGTCAACCGACTGACCTTTCAGTGCGGTCTTAATTGAATTATCCATCCTTCTGGCAGCAAAGTCCTGGGTTACTGCATCCACTTTCTCTATCGCTGTCTTGATATCATCGGCATTGTCACCGGTAGCCGCCACATCCAACGCCTTAATCGCGTTATCAATTAGTGCTCGCTCCTCAGCGGCAAGCAGGTTGCCATCCTGCTGCAAGGCAGAGTTTAGCGATTCAATTACCCGTGCCGCTTCTACTCGCTGCTCGGTGAGCATACGCAGTTCAATGTCAGCCTTAGCATATGTCATCGAGTCTTTGATCATGCCGGCAATCTCATTTTCAGAAAGCCCAAATGAAGGTTTCACCTGGATACTAGATTGCACGCCAGTGGACTTCTCCATAGCGGTCACACTCAGTAAACCATCGGCATCAACCTGGAATGTCACCCGGATATGCGCGGCGCCAGCGGCCATTGGCGGGATACCTTTTAACGTAAAGCGCGCCAGCGAGCGGCAATCAGCCACCAATTCGCGTTCACCTTGCACGACATGGATCGCCATCGCCGTCTGACCATCTTTAAATGTGGTGAATTCTTGGGCTCTGGCAACCGGAATAGTGGTGTTACGTGGTACTACCTTTTCCACCAACCCTCCCATGGTTTCAATACCCAACGACAAGGGGATCACATCCAGCAACAGCAATTCCGAATCGGGTTTATTGCCGACCAGGATATCGGCCTGAATCGCCGCACCAATGGCGACAACCCGGTCTGGGTCAATGCTGGTCAGCGGTGGTTTACCAAAAAACTCACCCACTTGTTCCCGCACCAACGGCACCCGAGTCGAGCCACCAACCATGACGGTTTCTAGCACATCGCTGGCATCAACCTTGGCATCTCGGAGCGCTTTACGGCAACTACTGATGGTCTTACGTACAAATGGCAGAATAAGCGCATCGAAATCGCTACGGGAGATGTCACACTGTAACTGTTGTTCTGCAACTTTTAATGCGGCAGTTACACTATCTGACTGACTCAGCGCTTCTTTCACACGCCGAGCCTCCATCAGCAACTGGCGCTCCTGTTGACGGTTGAGTTCAGTAACGCCCATCCGCTGCCGCAATGCCTCCGCTAGCAGATGGTCGAAATCATCACCACCAAGACGAGAGTCACCGCCAGTTGCCAACACTTCAAATACGCCGCGGTTCAGTCGCAGGATGGAGATATCGAAGGTACCACCACCAAGATCATAAACAGCAATAACACCTTCCTGCCCAGAATCCAGCCCATAAGCGATAGCGGCTGCAGTGGGTTCATTCAACAGCCGCAAAACTTTTATGCCTAGCAAATTGGCCGCATCTTTGGTCCCTTGGCGTTGAGCATCATCAAAATAGGCCGGGACGGTAATCACCACGCCTTCCAGTTCGCCCCCCAAGGTTGCTTCTGCGCGCGCAACTAAGGGCCGCAGGATCTCCGCTGACACTTGCACCGGATTCACTTTACCGGCACTGGTGACAAACACTGGCAAACCATTTTCGCTGGCTTCAAAATGATAGGGGAAACGCTGTTCACCTTGCTGTACGTCGACGAGTGAGCGTCCCATAAAGCGCTTGACTGAAACTATGGTATTTTCGGGATCCAGTGCTGAATTAGCCAAAGCGGCTTCGCCCACGGTCAAGCCGTCAGCGCCAAAATGCACTACCGAAGGCAGCGCATGTCGGCCAGCCTCGTCGGGTAACGTTGTGGCCTGGCCACTACGCACTGACGCCACCAATGAATTAGTGGTTCCCAAGTCAATGCCAGCCGCGAGTTTGTGTTGATGAGGTGCGGCCATCTGGCCGGGTTCAGCAATCTGCAAAAGTGCCATAATGTTCCATTCTTCGTTAAAAAAATGGCCCAATCATATTGAGCCAATTCAATGTGCTTCGTGCCAGAAAACCCGAGACGGACTAGTCGTACATAGCGTCCTGAATGCGCGTCAATTCATCTTGTAATTTTGCCATGAATTTCAGTTTTCTGACTTGATCTGCTGCCAACATTGCAGAGGATGCCTGGGTATCGACTAACTGTTTGCTCAGATTATCCAGCAGCTGTTGTCGATACTGGGTGAATTCAGCTTCCAGTGCTGCAATATCTGCGTCAATATTGTCACTATCACGCAATTCAGCCAAAGCTTCGCGCCATTCCAACTGCTGCATCAAAAAACCGCTATCTTTCATGGTGGTTGATTCATTGTCGATATCAACTCCCCGCAGCAACAGCATATGCTCAGCGCGACGGATAGGATCTTTCAGTGTTTGATAGCCATCATTCACTTGGGCCGTTTTTGATATTGCTAACAACTTCTGCTGCTCACCGGCGTTAGCAAATTTATCGGGGTGCACAGTTTTTTGCAGTTCCCGATAACGGTTAGACAATTCAGCAATATCAACATCAAAACGCTGAGGGATCTCAAACAGTTCGAAGTAGTTCATAAGCGTACTACGGTTACCGCGCTAGCTTACACAGTGAAGCTTTCGCCACAACCACACTCCCCTTTGGCATTCGGGTTATTGAACTTAAACCCTTCATTGAGACCTTCTTTGACAAAATCCAGCTCAATTCCCTGCAGATAAATCAAACTTTTGGCATCCACAATAATGTTGACACCATTCATCTCAAATACCTCATCGTCTTCGTTAAGTTCATCTACGAATTCGAGGACATAAGCCATACCACTGCAGCCAGAGGTTTTTAAGCCCAAACGCAGACCTATGCCCTTCCCACGATTTTGCAGAAAAGTACGTACTCTGTCCGCCGCTGCAGGCGTCATTGATATTGCAGCCATGTCAACTCCCGGCATTACTTCTGTTGCTTGGATTTATATTCTTCCAACGCCGCTTTGATAGCGTCTTCTGCCAGGATTGAACAGTGGATCTTCACCGGCGGTAATGCCAGTTCTTCAGCAATATCAGTATTCTTGATTGCGGCGGCTTCTTCTACAGACTTACCTTTCACCCATTCAGTGACCAGTGAGCTGGAGGCAATCGCGCTACCACAACCGTAAGTTTTGAATTTGGCATCTTCAATAATGCCATTGTCATTAATCTTCAGTTGCAGCTTCATTACATCACCGCAAGCTGGCGCCCCGACCATACCGGTCACAACGGAAGGATCATTCTTGTCGAACGTGCCTACGTTGCGAGGGTTTTCATAGTGGTCAATTACTTTTTCACTGTAAGCCATATTACCGCTCCAAATTCATCTGTTTGCTGGGAAAATTAGTGGGCTGCCCACTTCACCTGATTGAGGTCTACCCCATCCTTGAACATCTCCCACAAAGGAGACATCTCCCTCAGCTTGCCGATAGAACTCTTGATGGTTTCTATCGCATAATCAATCTCTTCTTCTGTGGTGTAACGGCCAATGGTAAAACGGATTGAACTGTGTGCCATTTCGTCATTCAACCCCAGAGCCCGCAACACATAGCTCGGTTCCAAGCTGGCAGAGGTACAGGCAGAACCTGAGGATACCGCCAAGTCTTTCAGCGCCATCATCAATGATTCACCTTCAACATAGGCGAAACTGACATTGAGGCTGCCACAAAAGCGGTGTTCCATATCCCCATTGACATACGTTTCCTCAATGTCTTTAATGCCGTTCCACAGCTTGTCGCGCAGATAGCGAATACGGCTGCTATCAGCGTCCATTTCTGCTTTAGCAATCGCAGCGGCTTCACCCAAGCCCACGATTTGATGTGTTGGCAAGGTGCCGCTACGCATACCACGTTCATGACCACCACCATGCATCTGGGCTTCCAGACGGATACGTGGTTTACGCCGCACATACAAGGCTCCAATCCCTTTAGGGCCATACATTTTGTGGCCGGAGATAGAGATCAGGTCAACCTTAGTCTGCTGCACATCCAGTGGCAACTTACCTGCCCCCTGGGCCGCATCAACGTGAAACACAACGCCTTTGCTGCGACACAGTTCACCGATAGCGTCGATATCTTGCACCACACCAATCTCATTATTAACGTGCATAATGCTCACCAGAATGGTGTCATCACGCATCGCGGCTTCAATACGTTCCAAGGGGATCAGACCGTTGCTGTCAGGATCGAGGTAAGTTACCTCAAAACCGTCACGTTCCAGATGACGGCAAGTATCTAGTACCGCCTTGTGTTCGGTCTTGCTGGTAATAATGTGTTTGCCTTTTTTCTGGTAAAAATACGCTACACCTTTGATTGCCAGATTGTCTGACTCGGTAGCACCAGAGGTAAACACGATTTCACGGGGATCGGCATTGATCAGATCCGCAACCTGATTACGGGCGATATCTACCGCCTCTTCAGCCTGCCAACCGTAACGGTGAGAACGGGATGCGGGATTTCCGAATACTCCGTCCATAGTCATGTACTGTGCCATTTTGGCAGCAACCCGAGGATCAACTGGGGTTGTTGCGGCATAATCCAAATAAATAGGAAGTTTCATTACACACTCCGTACTGCGCAGTCTCTGTCGAGGCTACATACAACGTACAATTATCATTATTTATGGCATTAAACAGAGCAGGCCTCAGGCACTGATCCTCTGTTCTTGATGCATCTGGTCTTGCTTGATGGAGATATATTGCACATCGCGCTTCTGCATCAATGCCGCAAGACTGATACCGTTTAAAAAATCAGAAATTTGTTTACTCAAATCTCCCCAAAGAGAATGAGTCAGACAACGTGAACCACTTTGACAGTTGGACTGCCCTTGGCAGCGAGTAGCATCAACCGATTCATCTACGGCATTCACTACCATACCGACAGAAATCTCGCTGGCTTCTAGTCCAAGACGATAACCCCCACCGGGACCGCGAACACTGGCAACTAGCCCTTGTTTTCTGAGTTTGGCAAAAAGTTGTTCAAGATAAGATAAAGAAATGCCCTGTCGCTCAGAGATATCTGCTAGAGGAACAGGTCCCTGAGCCGAGTGGATGGCAACATCCAGCATTGCAGTGACTGCGTAACGACCTTTAGATGTCAGTTTCATGGATACACCACAGCTCTTAATTGGAGATGGCTGAATTTCATCATACCCTAGTAATTTAGTCAACTATAAATCCGACTTTATCACTAGGGTGATGGCCCGATTTCTTTACGAATACCCTGACGGCTTGGTCGGATATTTAACATTTTTAGCCGTCAGGATTCAATGCTGTGAGTTCACATTTACCTATAAAAGTCAGATTTCCGGATCAAAAGCATCCAGTGCTTGTTGACGTTTCTCTGCAGCCGCCAACTCAGCCTCACAGAAATCCCCCACATCCAACTGTGGCAATCTTTCGGTACAGACAGCGCCACCCATCTTCTGAATGACCTGACACAGCTCAGCCACTTTAGAGTCCATCAAATGCATATGATCTAACATCTGCCCAATAGCATTTGCCACAGGATCGGGATTATCTGGCGACACCGCATAGGCATCAAAACCGTATTTCTTGGCCATGGCATTACGCCGTTCGCTCTTTTCTTTCGACTGTGGCGTAGCAACGGTGACCGCTCGCCCAGGAATACCAACAACCGTGGTATCTTTAGGGACATCTTTTACCACGACAGAGTTTGAGCCCACCCGTGCGCCATCATGCATCGTAATAGGGCCAAGCACTTTAGCCCCAGCGCCAATCACCACATTGTTACCCAAAGTTGGATGACGTTTGCCTGCTTTCCAGGTGGTTCCCCCTAAGGTGACACCATGATATAGCGTACAATCATCGCCAATTTCCGCCGTTTCACCAATCACCACGCCCATACCGTGGTCAATAAAGAAACGTCTGCCAATCACCGCACCGGGATGGATTTCAACCCCGGTCGCCCAACGCGCGAAAGTGGATAAACAACGCGCCAGAAAATAAAACTTAGCCATCCACAGCTTGTGACTGACACGGTGCATCCAGATGGCTTGCATGCCAGGGTAGTTGAGCAGGATTTCCAACGCACTGCGCGCGGCAGGATCGCGATGGTAGATGGATTGAATATCCTCTCTAATTCTTGATATCACACCCATTTGAGTTCCTCGGCTACTCTTTATTACCTGAGTTATCGACTATTTTCTTTTCAACCGACGTCAGGATACCGCGTAAGATATTCAGTTCCTGCGTTTCGATTTGCGCCTTGGCAAACAAACGCCGTAGTTTTTGCATCACCTGCCCAGGGTGATTCTTGATGATAAAGCCGGTTTCCTGCAAGGTACGCTGCAGATGTTCATAGAAACGTTCATGATCTTCAGCAGACGGATATGCAATGGGTTCCGCCGTCTGTGGCTGTAGTTGCTGTAAATGCGCCATCCGCGTTTCGTAGCACACTATCTGGACCGCCTGCGCCAAATTCAGCGAGCTATACTCTGGATTAGCGGGGATCAACAGATGATAATTACATTTCTGCAATTCTTCATTACTCAAACCATTACGCTCACGGCCAAAAACAATGGCTACTGCGCCATTCTGGCTCTGCACCGCTAGTTTTTCAGCGGCTTCCCGCGGTTCCAGCACCGGCCATTCCAACGTACGGCTGCGAGCACTGGTAGCCACCACTAGGCCACAGTCATGAATGGCTTCATCCAGCGTATCAACTTTGACCAATGTTTTAAGAATATCGGACGCTCCGGCCGCCAAGGCGATGGACTGCCCGTCAGGCTCGACCTGAGGGTCAACCAAATAAAGGGATGATAATCCCATCGTTTTCATGGCCCTGGCGACAGAACCGATATTTCCGGGATGAGTGGTCCCCACCAACACCACACGAATATTGCTGAGCATGAAATAGATGTCGAATCAAAAAAACAGGTGGCGGATATTACCATATCCCCCAATTTTTTAAGACAGAAAATTCGGCAGTTGCCATCTTGGCCTGGCAGAGTATAATGCGCCGGTTATTTTTCGTTCTTTTACATCCAGGGGATTGCAATGCATCCGATGCTCACTATTGGTGTGCGCGCCGCACGTGCCGCAGGCCAAGTTATAATGCGTGGTTTTTCTGAGTTGGACCGGATCCAGGTTGACGCCAAAGGTCTGAATGACTTTGTGTCTAATATTGATAAAGAAGCCGAAGCGGCAATTATTTATCAGATCCGTAAGTCATATCCAGACCACACTATCGTTGGTGAAGAAAACGGTGAAAACCGCGGTGAGAATCAGGACTATATTTGGATTGTGGATCCTTTGGATGGCACCAATAACTTTGTTAAAGGCCTGCCCCATTTCTCCGTTTCTATCGCCTTACAACACAAAGGCAAAACCGAAGTTGCTGTAGTTTACGACCCAGTACGTGATGAGCTGTTTAGTGCTGTTCGTGGTCAAGGCGCTAAGCTGAACGATTTCCGTTTGCGCGTTAACAACCCTGTTGATTTGAGTCATAGTCTGGTTGCGACCGGATTTCCATTCAAAGCACGCCAACATACCGAGACTTATCTGAAGCTGTTTGCTGAGACCTTTGCCATGTGTGCAGACATTCGCCGTGCTGGCTCGGCGGCGCTGGACCTGTGTTATGTTGCTGCTGGTCGTGTTGACGCCTTTTTTGAAATCGGTCTTAAACCCTGGGATATTGCTGCAGGCGATCTGATCGTGCGTGAAGCTGGTGGCACGGTCACTGACCTTTCAGGTGGTTATAAGTACTTAACATCTGGTCATGTCGTGGCAGGCGGGCCTAAAGCTACCACGTTGTTGGTAAAAAGTTTCCGCCCACTGCTGAGCGAAGCGCTCAAGTAAACCTGTCGCCCGCTAGTGCTTCGGAAAAGTCGCCGTAAGGCGGCTTTTTTTATCTGTGACAACAGATTATGCTTTCCACTATATTAACCATATGAAAATTTGTGAAGCATATCACGCACTTTCCCATGCCGCGCCACTTCGCTTTTGTCGATAATAGAGCCATTCAATTTTTATCGGAGTTTTCATGGAATTATATCGGAAGTATGGCTCCAGAAGTCTCAAGGCCATCGAGCATCTGGTGCTGCTATTGATTGCCATTGCCACCATAGTTGCAATTGGTCAGGAAGTCTTTCATCTGATTGATATGCGCTCAGTAGAGTTGGCGGATCTGCTGTTGCTGTTCATCTATCTGGAAGTGCTGGCAATGGTAGCCAATTATGCTGAGTCGGGTAAGTTGCCGGTACGAATGCCACTGTATATCGCGATTGTAGCATTAGCGCGATACCTGATTTTAGATATGAAAGCGATGGAAGACTGGCGTGTATTAGCCGTTTCCCTATCAACGCTGGTACTGGCGACCACCGTTGTGGTGATCCGCTGGGGGCAACTGAAAATGCCCTATCCAAAAAATCAAGATTATGACAACTAAGTCTAAGCCCGGCTACTTGTCGGGCTTTTTGATCACGCTTGTTTATTGTCTGATACTGGGTGAAAAACTGTTCTGTGCTATGTTTAACGGGCAGGGTCACATGACCATTACCACAGGAACCAATTATGGGTGCTGATAATGTTGAAAGCTTTAAGGAAAGAAGAACTTCGCTGCGAGTAGATCTCGAAGCAGAAGAAGTCCGGATTGGCTGGCAAGATAATGATGAAAAACTGTGTACCGATTCTGCAATCTGCGTTGATTTGTCCCGCAAAGGTCTGTTGTTCGAATATCGCCAGCCTTTTAAGGTCGGCGCCTTGATAGAGGTGACCTTTAACAGCGGTGGTGATGCCCAGAATACTGTCAAAGGACAAGTATGTCGTTGCACCAAGAGTGAGACCAGCCACCGCATCGCGCTGCAACTACTTTAGCAAACACACGATTTTTACCGACTGTTCTATACTTTACCAACTAAGTATCTAATGCTCTGGGAGAAAATCTATGATACTGCTCGTTGGCGGCGAAAAAGGAGGCAGTGGTAAAAGCTGCCTTGCGCAAAATATTGCGGTGCACATTACCCAGAAGTTCAACGCCAACGTGTTGATGGTCGATTGCGACCCCCAGAGAACCACCTCCGACTGGATCCAAGCGCGTAATAATGATACCGCGCTGCCTGCAATAAACTGCATCCAGCTCTACGGTAAAATACGCAATGATCTGTTAAGCCTTGACCAACGTTTCGATTACGTTATCGTCGATTGCGGTGGGCAAGACAACTTGGCGATGCGCGCCGCGATGTCGGTGGCCACCTATGTGGTGATCCCGTTGCGCCCCAAACGTCGAGATTTGAAAACGCTGCCCCATATGGAAGATATGCTGAGTACCTGTAAAATGGTTAATCCTAAAATGGTTGCCACTATAGTGCTAACGCAGTGCCCATCGCTGCCAACGCAGGCCAAGCGCATTCTTGAAGCCAAAGAGGTTGTGGAATCTTTCGGATTGCGAGTACTCAATGCGGTCACCTTTAGTCGCAATATATATGACGACAGTGAGGAAAAAGGCTCGTCAGTCTTAGAACTAGAACCGGATGGCAAAGCTGCGGAGGAGATCCGGGCAATTGCAGATGAACTGCTGGCCATTCCGCCGGAAAACTCTTATGAGCTTAACTGATTTAAAACGTAAGCAGCAGAAACAGAAACCCCAAAAAGTGTCTATCGAAGAATTTATCGAAGATGCTGTCAATTATGCCGAGGGCAAACCCAGCCAATTGCAGCAACCGGCTAAGCCTAAAAAAACAGCACCGCGAAAATTCCGTCATGCCACCTTTAGTCTCAGTGAGACTAGCATCCGTCAGCTTGACAATTTAGCTCAGTCCACCGGGATCGCAAAATCCCGGCTGCTTAGAATGTTTATTCACTACTACTTTGATTTGTCGGAACCGGAGCAACAAGAGCTGTTGGAGCAGCTGCAAGATCTAACACCACCATCCGCTCAATGAAATACTCATCAGTGATTGCAAATCAGGCTAGCGTCGGTGGTGAGCCCTTGGCTGCGATCAATAAATTTGCCTTTCTGCGCCAGAAACTGGAGCAGCGCCTCAGCATCCATGTCACTGGCACTACAAGTGTGAAAACGTGCATCAGCACCAAAACGCTGCGTCATCTGCAGTAGTAGTTCGCTCTTACTTAATCCCTGAGGGTATTCCAACAGCAATTGCAGTACTTCATGACCATGAATCGAGTCACTCATCTTTTCACTCCGATAAAAAGCATTAAAAATATATCTTATATCTACTTTTGTGCTGATTTCACTGATTTGGCGCAATAACGCTGGCAATATATGATTCCCGTCAGCAATATGGGAAAATTATCGCGTCCGTTAACTCTGCAGGTTTTCAATGTCACTTATTCTTGCCCTGACGCAACAGATGTGTCTGTACTTGGTAATTGTCTACCTCACCAGCAAGACACCGCTGTTTAAGCTATTTACTGAAAACTCCACGCGTTTACCGCACAAAATATTTATCTATCTGGTTTTTTCAGCGTTCTGCATCATGGCGACTTACTTTGGTGAACAAGCGCATGGTGCCATTGCCAATACCCGCGCCATGGGGGCGGTACTCGGTGGTCTGTTAGGCGGTCCCGCGACTGGTTTTCTGGTGGGGCTGACCGGAGGTCTGCACCGATACACTCTTGGCGGTTTTACCGATGTGGCCTGTGCCGTATCAACCACCATGGAAGGCCTGAGTGCCGGCATGATCAATTTATATCTGCGGCGGCACGGTAAAAGTGAACTGGTATTCAATCCGATGGTGGTCGGTCTGGTAACTTTCTATGCCGAGATGATGCAGATGTGCATTATTCTAATGATTGCCAATCCTTTCGAAGAAGCGCTGGAATTGGTGCGACAGATTGCGCCACCCATGTTAATTGTAAATTCCCTAGGTGCGGCGTCATTTATGAGCATGGTACGCGACCAGAAAACGATGTTCGACAAGATGTCGTCTACTTTTTCCACCAAAGCCCTTAAAATTGCCGAACGCAGCGTTGGCTTACTCAGCAAAGGTTTCAATGAAGCCTCTAGCACGCAAGTGGCGCAGATTGTCATTGAAGAAACTAATGTTGGAGCGGTGGCTATCACCGACCGTGAGAAACTCATGGCTTTTATCGGTATCGGTGCCGACCATCACTTACCGGGGACGCCGATATCCTCGCAAATCACTATGGATGCAATCCACCAGAACAAAGTCATGTTTGCCGATGGTGTAGAATTCCCCTATTCCTGCTCCATCTCACCTAATTGTAAGCTGGGCTCAAGTTTGGTGATCCCACTTCGCAGTGACAACGAAGTGATTGGCACCATCAAACTGTATGAACCTAAAAACAAGTTGTTTCTCAACATCAACCGGACACTGGGGGAAGGGATTGCCCGCTTGTTGTCGAACCAGATCCTATACGGCCGTTTTGAACAACAGCAGAATCTGCTGACACAGGCGGAACTCAAATTGCTGCAGGCGCAGGTCAACCCACACTTTTTGTTCAATGCCTTAAATACCATCAGCGCGATTATTCGTCGCAATCCGGACAAAGCCCGGCAGTTATTACAGCAACTCAGTCAATTCCTGCGCATCAACCTGAAACGCACCACCGGCATGGTGAGCCTTGGCGATGAACTGGAGCATATCGAATCTTACCTAACCATCGAAAAAGCCCGTTTTATCGACAAACTCAAAGTCAGTATTGATATTCCTCAAGAGCTCTACGCTGTGCAGGTTCCAGCGTTTACCTTGCAACCTATCATCGAAAATGCGGTAAAACACGGCACTTCGCACATGATGGAAACCGGAATTATCACCGTTAAAGCGATACAACAAGATAATGATCTTATCCTGGAAGTAACTGATAATGCTGGTTTATACCAACCACGATCTGATTCTGATGGTTTAGGGATGAATCTAGTTCACAAACGGATCCAAAACCTATATGGCGATGAATATGGGGTAACTGTTGAATATGAACCGGAAGTGTTTACCAAAGTTAACATCCATCTACCCAACAAGGTCTAACGATGATTAGCTGTTTGATTGTTGATGATGAGCCTTATGCCAGACAAGAATTGGCGGATTTACTGCTGCAAGCGGGTGATCTACAAATAGTCGGTCAGTGCAGCAATGCGCTAGAAGCCATGCAGGCAATTAGCAAACATAAACCCGATCTGTTGTTTTTGGATATCCAGATGCCGCGTATCAGCGGTATGGAACTTATCGCAATGTTAGACCCGGAAACCATGCCTAGAGTGGTGTTTGTGACCGCTTATGATGAGTTTGCCGTGCGCGCTTTTGATAATCATGCCTTTGATTATCTGCTGAAGCCGCTCGATGAAAAACGCCTCCGGCAGACATTGGAAAAAGTGCGGAAGGATTTACGTCCTAAGTCACTGGATGTTCTGATGCCACAGTATCTAGAACATTTGCCCTGTTTCAGCGCTAATCGACTGAAGATCATCGCAGTTAAAGATGTTGAATATGTGTTTAGCGATCTCAGCGGCATCCATGTTGCGACGGCAAAGGAGAAGGTGCATACCGAGCTGACACTGAAAGTACTGGAGGAAAAGACGCCCTTGTTACGCTGTCATCGCCAATATCTGGTGGCACCCTCGGCGATAGCGGAGATTGAAATATTGGAAACCGGGGCCGAAGTAACAACGCATAGTGGTGCCAAAGTCCCCGTCTCCAGACGTTTTCTTAAACCGCTCAAGCAGGCTTTCGGTTTCCAGTAATACAACAAGCAACAGCATCGCTGTTCATGTGGTAACGGTAAGTTACCACTTACCCCGATTATCGACCGCTCAACCCAGTATCTGACCGCTCAATTGTTACCAAAACCGCTTATCTGTATCAGTAACCGCTCAACCATCGCTTTTGACCGCTAACTCAAACTCAACTTGGCGTTGTTACGCAATTGTTTACACTTGCTACGATTCTAATTGGGGGAGACAAACCTATGTTGTGGTTCCTACTGTGTGTCGGCCTGCTGGTCGGCGGTTACTTTATCTACGGGACCTTCGTTGAGAAGGTGTTCGGTATTAACAAACAACGCCAAACTCCGGCTTATGCCCAGAACGATGGTGTTGACTATGTGCCAATGTCAAAAGGCAAAGTTTACTTGATCCAGCTTCTGAATATCGCAGGTGTTGGTCCAATCTTTGGCCCTATCTTGGGGGCGCTCTACGGCCCTGCCGCCATGTTATGGATTGTTATCGGCTGTATTTTTGCCGGGGCAGTACATGACTATTTCTCGGGTATGCTATCTGTCCGTAACAACGGCCAATCAGTACCAAACCTAGCAGGCAAATACCTAGGTAAGAATGCCAAAAACTTTATGAATATCTTCGCTCTGGTGCTATTGCTACTGGTCGGTGTGGTGTTCATTTCTGCTCCGGCAGGTCTGTTGGGTAAATTGACCGGTTGGAATGTCAGCATGTTCGTTGGCATCATTTTTGTGTACTACCTGATCGCCACCATCGTTCCCATTGACAAGATCATTGGCCGCCTGTACCCGTTCTTTGGTGCCTTGCTGATGTTCATGTCTGTCGGTCTGACTGCGGCAATTATCGTTTCTGACCAGCACACACTGTTGGCTGGCTTCGGTCCTGGCGACTTCCTGCAGAATCTGAACCCGAAAGACGCACCGCTGTGGCCAGCACTGTTCATCACGATTGCTTGTGGTGCGGTATCCGGCTTCCATGCCACTCAGTCACCGCTGATGGCTCGTTGTGTGGAAAATGAATCCAACGGTCGCTTTGTGTTCTACGGTGCCATGATCGGCGAAGGCATTATTGCCTTGATCTGGTGTGCAATTGCCCTGTCATTCTTTGATGGTGTACAAGGGCTGAGCGATGCGATGGCTGGCAACCCGGCTAACGTAGTGTACGGTGCCTCTACAGGTCTGTTGGGGGCGGTTGGTGGCTTCCTAGCAGTATTAGGGGTAATTATTCTGCCAATCACGTCTGGTGACACCGCCTTCCGCGCTGCACGTCTGATCCTGGCTGAATACTTCAACATGCCACAAACCAAAATCTCCAAACGTCTGGTACTGGCTATTCCGCTGTTCGTGCTGGGCGCCATCCTGACCCAAGTAGACTTTGGGGTTATCTGGCGCTACTTCGGTGTGGCTAACCAAGCAACTGCCGTGATGATGCTGTGGACTGCCTCAGCTTATCTGGTACGCCATAACAAGCTGCACTGGATCTGTACCATTCCAGCCATGTTTATGACTGATGTGGTGATCAGCTTCCTGCTGAACTCCAACACATTGGGTGCGGGGCTGCCGATGACAGTTTCCACCATTGCCGGTACTATCATGACCGTGTTAATCACCGGGCTGGTGATCTACATTGGCAAAGGCAAGGCGCAGGAACTGGCGGCGACTGAAGCTGAAGAAATTTAATAATAAATAAAAAACGCAACATGAAGACCAAAGAGCCAGTCCTTTAGGACTGGCTCTTTTATTATTGCAGAGACAAATCTGTGCATATCAAATAGCGCCGGGCTGCAGGTGTTTCGCAAACGGAAAAGCAGCTTTCAGACGCTGAATTTCTGCTGCATCCGTAATCCGCAATAACCATTGCCCTAATTCCCAGTTTGTCAGTAAATCACTGTCAGCGAGCGGCGTATAAACTCGTGAAGCATCTCGGCGCACCAATTCCAGAAGTTCAGGTGCCTCTACGCCATCCATTGCCACCAGATCCACCCTTTGCAACCAAGGTATTGCCGCAATCGGTAATAACTGAGAGTCCACATCGTGCTGCAGTAATAGCAATTCGCCGTGGCTATCAATTTCAGTAAAACATTGCTGATATCGAGTGCGGGTGAGACCGTCAAAACGCTCACCATTGATTTGCAAAAAGCGCTCCCAGAAACGTCGGCGCTGGTGAGGAGTTGGCAACTGTTGCTGAACATCTGCGCGTTTATCGGCAATAAAGTCCATCAGTGGTGCCAACGATGGCGGTAACAATACTTCTAGTTTGCCACGGATATCCTTAGCAAATACCGGCGCGGCACCATTGGTACTCACCGCTACGATGAGTCGGCCCCGATCCACCAGTGAAGGCGTGATAAAGTCGCAGTTGTCAGGATCATCTACCACATTGACCATCGCCCCTTCTGCTCGGGCCAACTCGGCTAACTGTTGGTTCAACAACCTATCGGCAGTGGCAATGTACACCAGATCAGCTTGTTGCAGATCGGCTGTAGTGACGGTACGACAGGACAGTGTGATACGGCCACTTTCGGCATATTCGGCAACATCCTCACACACGTTGGGTGCAATCACCTGAATGTCGGCCTCAGAACGAGCCAACAGATCCAGCTTGCGACTGGCGACTTCACCGGCACCAACCAGTAACACAGATAGATTCGAAGTATCGACAAATAGCGGGAAATAGCGCATCGGTCCGGATTCCAAAGCTGACGTTAGACGTTATCTGTCAGCATAAAACTGACAGATGTCACCGGATCGCAGTATTCAGGTCAGTTGTGACACTCACTGCGTTCGGCACTGCAATTCCAACACAGTTCGAAACTGGCGTCATTAAATTCGTGACATTGCAAACATTGCCATTGCGGCAGATCGGCATTTAACGTCGCTAACTGTGACTGAGCCTGCTCCTGTTGTGACTCCGGGATCCACAGCTCTACCGTCTGCATATCAACCGGTAACTCGCCAACACCGCCCATCAGCGCTTCACCACGTAACTCCACGGTTATACCACAGGCCTCCAGCATACCTTTCCATGTATGAGCCTGAAGCAAATTTCCGCCAGCAACTAGTATTTTACGTTCTTCCATGTGACTTCCTACCGCTAGACTCTACCCATCAGGTAAAGAAAAATCAGGAATAAATCGGATGGACAAAAATTAAGCTGTTCAAATTTTGTCAAGCGACATGCTACTGCCTGATAAAGCGGCTGTCGAGCGGTACTCAGTAAAAATTTACTTTTCATCAACATTTTGGGTCGAACACAGCAGCCCCGACAGATGTACAATAAAAAGAGCCACCCGATAGAGTGGCTCTTTCCAATTTAGCTATGGGCTTGATTAAGGCATGATAGAGGGCTGATCGGCGCCTTCTTTCTCGACCTGAACCGGCATCATATGTTCGCGGCAAATGCCTAGCTTGATTGCAAGGAAACTCGCCACATAGATAGAGGAATAAGTACCCACGGTAATCCCCATCAGCAATGAAGTTGCAAAACCATGGATCAGCGTACCGCCTTTCAAGAACAACGCAATTACCGTAATAATGGTCGTTCCGGTGGTAATGATGGTACGACTCATGGTCTGAGTGATGGAAGTATTTACCACCTCAGTCGGTGTTGCCTTACGCATTTTCAGGAAGTTTTCACGGATACGGTCAAACACCACAATAGTGTCGTTCAACGAGTAACCGACCACGGTCAACACCCCGGCCAATACTGTTAGGTCAAATTCTAACTGTAGGAATGAGAACAGCCCCAGTGTTACAGTCACGTCGTGCGCCAGTGCTGCCACCGCGCCCACCGACAACCGCCATTCGAAACGAAAAGTGACATAAAGCAGGATACAGATAAGAGCCACCAGCACCGCCAGTGCCCCCTGTTCTGCTAGCTCCTTACCTACCTGAGGGCCAACAAATTCGACACTCTTCTGCACCACTTGCGGATCCTGCGCCTTAGCAGCACCTATCACCAGTTTTACTTGATCATCACTCTTGACGCCTTCCTTAGTCTGCAACCGCACTACGACATCGCGGCTGGAACCAAAGTTCTGCACCACTGCACCAGAAATGATTTCATTATCCAATTTGTCACGCAGTAAATTCAGATCAGCAGGCTGACTAAACGTCAGCTGAATTGACGTACCACCAGTAAAATCCAAGCCCCAGTTAATGCCCTTGGTCGCCAGCGACACCAACGACAGCACCACCAGGATCAATGACATGATACTGATAGGTAATGCATGACGGAGAAAGTTGACTGAGCCTTTAAAAGATAAAATCTGCAACATGTCCACGATCTCCTATATAGACAGCTTTTTCAGGCGCTTACCGCCCCACAGGGCATTCACAATCGCACGAGTACCCACAATCGCGGTAAACATGGAGGTGGCGATACCTATCATCAGCGTCACTGCAAAGCCCTTGATGGCACCAGTGCCTACGGCAAACAGGATCAAGGCTGTAATGAAGGTCGTAATGTTCGCGTCAGCAATCGTCGAAAACGCATTACCATAACCTTCATGAATCGCCTGCTGAATAGAGCGACCTGCGCGTAATTCTTCACGAATACGCTCGTTAATCAGCACGTTACCGTCTACCGCCATACCGACTGTCAACACCATACCGGCGATACCTGGCAACGTTAGCACAGCACCAGGGATCATCGACATCACGCCCACCACCATCACCAGGTTAGCAGTCAACGCTAGGTTGGCTATCACCCCAAATGCGCGGTAGTAAACCATCATGAACAACAGCACCACCACCATGCCCCAAATCATCGCCTGTAGACCATTCTGAATGTTCTCGGCGCCTAGGCTTGGACCAATTGTACGTTCTTCTACGATGGACACTGGCGCAATCAAGGCGCCAGCGCGCAGCAGCAACGCCAGATTCTGTGCTTCACCATGTGTCAGTCCGGTAATCACAAAGTTGCGTCCCAGGCGCGCCTGAATGGTGGCGACTGAAATCACTTCCTCGACTTTGTTCATTTTCACTGAGCCATCAGGATTACGCTCACCGCTATCCTTATACTCAATGAACAGTGTCGCCATCGGCTTCCCGATGTTGTCTTTGGTCACATCAGAGAAAATGCTGCCGCCTTTGGCATCCAGATTGATGCTCACTTGAGGCCGACTGTACTGGTCAAATGAAGGTTGAGCACCGGTGATATGATCACCTGTCAGCATCACATCTTTGTACAGGACAACTTCCCCACCTTCACGACGTTTGTAAACTTCAGAACCCGCAGGAATACGCCCGGCTTTAGCGGCCGCCAAATCAGTTTTTTGATCCACCATGTGGAATTCAATAGAAGCGGTTGCTCCGAGAATTTCCTTAGCACGTGCGGTATCTTGCACCCCTGGCAATTCAACAATGATGCGCTCAGCGCCCTGACGCTGAACCACAGGTTCAGCCACCCCTAACTCGTTAACACGGTTACGGATAGTGGTGATGTTCTGGGTCAGTGCATCTTCTTTGATCTGTCGCAGGTAATGTTCACTCATCGTCGCTAACAGCACAAAGTTGTCACCGTCAGTGGTATCAGTAAACACCATTTCATTGTTGGAATGGGTTTTCAGGTATTGTTCCGCTTTTGCCAATGTTTCGGCATCACGGAAACGTACTTCAATACCCTTCGGAGTCGCTTTGGCTCCGGCGTAACGAATACTCTGTTCGCGCAGTTGGCTACGGAAATCCGCCACTTTAGCGTCTTCCATCTTGCGAATGGCTTCGCTCATATCCACTTCCATCAGGAAGTGCACACCGCCACGCAGGTCGAGACCGAGTTTCATTGGATTAGCGCCAAGTTTCTCCAGCCACGCTGGCGTTGCAGGGGCTAAGTTAAGGGCTACCGAAAAGTTTTCACCCAGCGTAGAAGCTATCGCTTCCTTCGCCAACAGTTGATCTTCAGCACTGTTGACCCGCACCAGTAACTGGCCGTTTTCCAGTTCTGAGCGCTTGATCTTAATACCTTTACTGAGCAACAGTTGTTCGACTTGAGTTTCAGTGGCAGGCGTCACGGCAGTACCGCGCGTTCCCACCACCTGCACCGCATGATCCTCACCAAAGAGGTTAGGCACAGCATAGAAAGCCCCCACGGCGATAATCACAATCACCAGCAGGTTCTTCCACATAGGATACTTATTTAACACGCCTCAGCTCCCTTGGCTTACAGCGACTGCATAGAGCCTTTAGGCAATACCGCCGCAATATAGTCTTTTTTAATGGTGATTTGAGTGTCGTCATTAAGACTAATGAGCACGTAATCATTGTCATCGGCAATCTTGGCAATCTTGCCAACTAAACCACCACTGGTCAGCACTTCATCGCCTTTGCCCAGAGAGGCCATCAGATTTTTGTGCTCTTTCACACGCTTTGACTGCGGACGGAAAATCATGAAATAGAAGATCAGTGCAAAAATCGCCAGCATAAACACCAGTTCCATGGTGCCGCCAGACTGAGGTGCGCCACCGGCTGCACTCGCGTAAGCATTTGAAATAAACATAGTTCTCTCTTCTTATTAACAGTGGATTCAATCAATTGCTTCAGGGACTTCGCGCCCCTGACGGCTATAGAATTCCCTTACAAAGGCGTCTAATGTACCTGTCTCGATAGCGCCACGCAAACCTTCCATCAATCTTTGGTAATAACGCAGATTGTGAATGGTATTGAGGCGGGCACCGAGCATCTCATTGCAACGGTCAAGATGGTGCAAATAAGCCCGTGAGTAATGCTTGCATGTATAACAATCGCACTCAGGATCCAATGGTGATGTGTCATCCCTGTGACGCGCATTACGAATTTTTATCACGCCATCGCTCGTAAACAGATGTCCATTGCGTGCGTTACGGGTGGGCATCACACAATCAAACATATCGACACCGCGGCGCACACCTTCCACCAAATCTTCCGGTTTGCCCACCCCCATCAAATAACGGGGTTTATCAGCTGGGATTTGTGGACAAATGTGTTCCAGAATGCGGTGCATATCGGCTTTAGGCTCACCGACTGCCAGACCGCCAATGGCATAGCCATCAAAGCCGATGTCCACCAGCCCTTTTAAACTCTCATCACGCAAAGTTTCGTAGATACTGCCTTGAATAATCCCAAACAGTGAGTTGGGGTTTTGTAAGCGATCAAATTCTTCGCGGGAACGCTTAGCCCAACGCAACGACATCTCCATCGACTTACGTGCTTCATCGGGTGTCGCCGGATAGGGCGTGCACTCATCAAATATCATGACGATATCAGACCCAAGCGCATGCTGAATTTGCATCGACTTTTCAGGGTCAAGGAAGATTTTTTCGCCATTGATGGGTGAGCGAAAATGCACGCCCTCTTCGGTAATTTTGCGAATATCGCCAAGACTAAATACCTGAAAGCCGCCGGAGTCGGTCAGGATCGGTCGTGGCCAGTTCATAAAGTCGTGCAAATCGCCATGCTTACGCATGATCGCTTCGCCAGGACGCAGCCACAAATGGAAGGTATTTCCCAGCAGAATATCGGCACCGGTTGCGCGGACTTCTTCAGGGGTCATCCCCTTGACCGTCCCGTAGGTGCCCACCGGCATAAACGCTGGCGTTTCTACAGTGCCACGTTCAAAAATCAAACGTCCACGGCGCGCTCGGCCGTCAGTGGTATCCAGTTCAAATTTCATTTATTACCTCGTCAGAGAAACAGTCCGACTTTGCTATGGCCAGTGGCCCCTTAAATAAAGAAGGCAAGCGGTAACGCGATGCGTCCCCTTGCCCATTACCTGTTACAGTTAGCTTGGCAGTATACCGTAAGCCCAATGCTTAGTTTACTTTTTTGGTCACAAACATGGCATCACCGTAACTGAAGAAACGATATTTCTGTGCCACAGCATGTTGGTATGCCGGCATCACATGCTCAAAGCCCGCAAAAGCACTGACCAGCATAATCAGGGTGGATTCCGGTAAATGGAAATTGGTCACCATAGCGTCAACCACTTTGAACTCAAAACCGGGATAGATAAAAATGTCAGTATCACCACAAAATGGCTGAATGTCGCCGCCATTGAACTTAGCGGCGCTCTCTAGTGAACGGACAGAAGTCGTTCCCACCGCAATCACCCGTTTACCGGCCGCTTTAGTGGCTCTGATGGCCGCTACGACATCGGCAGGAACATTGGCCCACTCTGAGTGCATATGGTGTTTCTGCACATCATCAACGCGCACTGGTTGGAAAGTGCCCGCGCCTACATGCAGTGTCACAAACGCTTGCTTGATGCCTTTAGCTGCCAATTTTTGCAGTAATGCTTGATCAAAGTGCAACCCGGCGGTAGGCGCAGCCACCGCACCAGGCGTTTTACTATAAACCGTCTGGTAGCGTTCTTTATCTGCATCTTCGTCTGGTCGGTCAATATAAGGGGGTAAGGGCATGTGTCCAACCGCTTCCAGCATCGACAATATGGTGTCATCCCCCTGCAATTCCAGCTCAAATAAGGCATCATGGCGAGCCAGCATTTTCAACAAATAGCCGCCATCCAGCTCGATTTCAGAACCCGGCTTAGGAGACTTGGAACTGCGCACGTGCGCCAACATGCGTTTATCATCCAGCATGCGTTCCAACAGAATTTCCAGTTTGCCGCCGCTGGCTTTATGGCCGTATACCCGCGCAGGCACTACACGGGTATTGTTGAATACCATTAAATCGCCTTCTTCAACTAAATCAAGGATATCAGTAAAATGAAGGTCATTGAGTGCACCATTATTGCCGTCCAGATGCAATAATCTGGATGCACTGCGTTCTGGCATAGGGAACTTAGCAATCAACTCTTCAGGAAGATCGAAAGCGAAATCTGCAACTCGCATTGGGAAGCCTCTGCATAGCGAAAAACGGCCGCTAGTCTAGGGGCTGGTCGGGACAAGATCAAGAATCCTTGGATTCCGACTCTGGCATCTCCTCTTGCTTATGTTCATCCATCATTGGCTGATTGGACAAAATTTGTTCAAACGGGATATCAACTTGCACCCGTTTACGTTGAGGTTGAGGGGTTTTACCGATAAATTTGCCGATCCAGTTCCACATCATCCTTGATCCTTAAAACCAACAGTCCTGACAAATAAGCGCGCACCATACCAGATACGCACACCAGCATCTGTGATGCTTTTCATACTCTGGTGCGACATAATAGTCCGATGATGAAAACCCGCAAGTACAAATTATGAACTTTTTGGCCCATCTGCACTTGGCAGATATTAGCGGAACCTCTCTAGCTGGTAATCTAGCGGGAGACTTTGCCAAAGGCAGCATTGCCGATCACCCGCAACACCTGCAACAAGGGATTTGGTTGCACCGCCAGATTGACCGTATCACCGATGAACACGAACTGACACGCGATCTGCGCCGACAATTTCCCAAAACACTACAGCGCGTGGCACCAGTGCTGATGGATCTGGCATTTGATCATATGCTGGCACGCTATTGGGAGGAATATCATCATCAAACCTTAGCCAGCTTTTGCGCTCATGCGTATCAACAGCTGGAACTGACAGCCCAATTACCTGAACGGCTGCAACGCCTAGTGCCGATGATGAAACAGGACAACTGGTTGTATTCCTATGCGGAACGTTCAGGGCTGGAAGCCGCCTTACAAGGTGTCAGCCGCCGAGTATCACAACCGCAGCTGTTTCAAGGTGCCGCCAAGGTCCTCAAGCAGTTGGATACTGAAGTCGAAATTGCGTTTCGTACCCTGTATCCACAACTGATGGCTTATAGCCGGATGCTGGCTCGCAAAACGCCAGAACAATACCTGTCCTGAACTGTGTAGTTTTTGGTAGAATGCCCACCCGTTCAAGGAGGCTTTATGCAAAAGTTCCACTACCAGCCACCCACATTGCCTTGGCTGGATATCCGTTATCGTGATCGTGACATTATTGTCATCAATAAACCTGTTGGCTTACTTTCCAATCCGGGAATGGCCGCAGAGACCCATGATTGCGCCCTCACCCGCCTGCAACAGTTATATCCAGAAACATTGCTGGTACACCGTCTCGATTGTGCAACCTCGGGGATCATGGTATTTGCGCGCAGTAAAAAAGCCGAATCCAATCTGAAAACCCAGTTTCAGGAACATCGCAACGATAAACTCTATATCGCCGAAATCAGTGGCATTTTGGAAAACGATGAGGGAACGGTAGATTTGCCGTTGGCAGCAGACAAACAACATCCACCACTGCAACAAGTCAACGAAGAGGGCCGTAAAGCGATAACTCATTATCGAGTGTTGGAACGTCGAGCCCACTCGACTTTGGTGACCTTACAGCCAGAGACTGGACGAACACACCAGCTCAGAGTCCATATGTTAGCCTTAGGTCATCCCATTCTTGGGGATGATTTTTATGGTGATGAACAGGTACAAAAAGCTCGGCCACGCCTGTGCTTGCATGCCGCCAGTTTGATATTCAATCACCCTTGGTCTGGCAAAGAGATGCACTTTGTCAGCATGGCCGGTTTCTAAATCGGCCTTAAGCGTTAAGCACTGAGCTTTTCAGCCTGGTAGCGACTGCCATTATCGCTGCAAAATACCAGCGAATCGCTTCCCTGTAGCAACAAATAGTCACCAAAGAGATTGCCTTCGGTCTCTTCCAGACGCAGGCCTTCTGCAGTCTCCGTTGCTGTCATTTCATCGAGGCTGTGACAACCATCACTAAACCAGGTTGCCATAAACCATTTACCGTTATCGCGAAACAGTTGTATTTCATCATTAAGATGCTGCCGCTGATCGCGCCAACACCCAATAAACTGGTGCTCACCGTGATGGACTTGTTGTAATCTACGGCGTTTTTCCAAAGCGGAAAGGCCGGAAAGTTTACTCAGTCCTTGCAGTTGCAAAGGTACTTTATTCTGGAGATCCAGCAGTAAACCCATAATACTTTTGCCCCCAAATGCAAAAAGTAATTAAAACGTAAAAACAAGATCAAACTATTTACAAACCAAGTAGTTAGTAAAAAATCTCTGATGCGTGCGCAGTGTAACCTATTGCACCAGCAAAAGTGTGATAAAAATCACACTCAGTTGTTTATTTCAGCAGTTGGTGAAGTGGCTCACAGCTTCCTGAAACATAAAATAAAGGCAGCCAGATGGCTGCCTTGGAAAGAGAGATTATGCACTGTTAGCGACGCTGTGGTTCCCGTTCAGCCCCCATGCACGCCGCCGCAGTAAATACCACATCGGTGGAGGAATTCAACGCAGTCTCCGCCGAATCCTGGACCACGCCAATAATCATCCCCACGGCAACTACCTGCATCGCAGTACTGTTATCAATCCCAAATAAACTGCATGCTAGGGGTATCAATAATAACGACCCTCCCGCCACCCCAGAGGCACCACAGGCCGAAACTGATGCGATAATACTCAACAGTATCGCTGTCGGCATATCTACCGGAATACCCAAGGTATTCACCGCCGCTAACGTCAGTACTGTAATGGTGATCGCCGCACCGCCCATATTGACCGTAGCGCCTAATGGGATTGACACTGAATAGGTGTCCTCATGCAGTTGCAACTTCTCACAAAGTGCCATATTTACCGGAATATTGGCGGCGCTGGAACGGGTGAAAAATGCAGTGACACCACTTTCGCGCAAACAGGTGAGCACCAAGGGGTACGGATTGCGACGGATTTTGTAATACACCAACAGCGGGTTGATCACCAAGGCAATAAACAGCATGGCACCCAACAGTACCGCTAACAGATGTGCATAACCGGCAAGCACACCAAAGCCAGTTTCGGCAACCGCAACGGCCACCAATCCAAAGACCCCGAACGGTGCCAAACGGATAACAAAACGCACCATCTGCGAGATGCTATGGGCGATGTCCCAGAACACCTGCTTACTGGCATCAGTGCCGTGGCGCAGTGCCAGACCGAGTCCGATAGCCCAGACCAAGATACCGATATAATTACCTGTCATCAGCGCGTTGACCGGATTATCGATCAAGCGAAACAGCAGCGTATGCAACACCTCTCCGATATCCTGTGGCGGTGTCAGTTGCTGCTGCGACAGTTGTAATTCCAGTGTGGAGGGAAACATAAAGCTGGCAGCAACGGCGGTCAGTGCCGCCGCGAAGGTTCCCACCAAATAGAGGATCACCACCGGGCGCATATTCGTTTGGGTATTTTTTTTCTGATTAGCAAGTGACGCCGCAACCAACACAAACACCAGGATCGGCGCGATGGCTTTCAACGCCCCAACAAACAAGTCACCAAGGAAAGCGATACTTTGAGCCCACTGAGGCGCCATAACAGCAAGCACAATGCCCGCCACAATACCGATAAAAATTTGCAATACCAAGCTACCCTGCAGTAGCCGTTTAAGAACAGAGGAGGAAGGGTTCATTATTTAACCTGTCGTTATTATTCATGATGGCCGATGCCATTGCAGCTACGTTTTTAACGGAGATGTCTCGGCTTGTCCAGCCATCACACGGCAAAAACGCCAATTCAGAGCAAATAACGATAAGTTAGCTTTCTGTCAGTAATTTAGCCCCACGTAACATGGCCTCCACCAACTCACGGGCATCAAATTTGGTCAGCGCTTCGTTTGCCCCCACCTGATGTGCCTGACTGACACTGATCTCGCTCGAAAGAGAAGTGTGTAAAATAATGTAGGCATGGCGCAACTGCGGATTATCGCGCACTTCAAATGCCAGCTCATAGCCGTCGAGTCCCGGCATTTCGATGTCACTCACCAGAATATCCACCGGTCGTTTATCTGCCGCCCCCTGTTCCATAATGGTCAAGGCTTCTTTACCGTTGGAGGTGACATCATAGGGGATATTGAGATTGTCCAGTGCATCGCACAGTTGCTTACGCGCCACCTTAGAATCATCTACCAATAAAATACGTAACGGCCGTAACTGTTCACGCTGAATGTCTGTCACCCCGGCGAGATTCTGTGATGCCAGCGGGAAGATTTTTGACAATAGCAATTCCAGATCCAGCAGTTGGATCAACTGGTTGTCATAGCGGGTGACGCCTGTGAGAAACGCGTTTTTCCCAAGATTAGATGGCGGTGATTCAATATCTCGCCAATTACACTCAACTATTTTCTCAATGCCACGCACCAAGAAACCTATCACCATTCGCTGGCAGTCGGTGATAATGATAAACGATGACGCCATTTCCTCTTTGCTGATCGGGGCATATCCCACGGCCGCCGCCATATCCACCACAGGGATCGTATGCCCACGGATAGCCGCGGCCCCCACCACGCACGCATGGGCATTAGGAAGCTGACTCAGCGGTTGGAATGGAACTAGCTCACGAATTTTCAAGGTTCCCATGGCAAATAACTGACGCTGAGACAAGCGGAATAGCAGCAGCCCCTGCGACTGGTTGGCCTTGCTTTTCATGTGTTCTCCGGAAATGAAAGACGGTGATTATTGCGTTTTAGCATAACACAGCCCCTAAAAACAGGCGCTCTAGCAGTAGGATCTCGTGCACAAGTTTGATTTTTTATCCTTGAAGACGATAAAGCACATCAAAAACAAATTGGTCCCAACCGTCATCAGCAAAAGCAGCATCGTAGATGGAGCGAACTTGCGCCACAGCGTGCACAGGTGCCGCTCCGTCACTCGCCAACAATTCTGCCATCATTACGCCCAGCAAACCAGCATCTGCCGCCGTCAGTAACAGCTTATGTCCGAGTTGCAATTGCTGCGCGGCAAAACTGAGGGCTTGCGGTAATAACTGTGCCAACTGTTGCAGTAATGCTTCGTCCGGCGTTAAGTGAATGGGTAATGGCAGTTGCAATGCCGCCACGCTGGCAGACACGGCGGTCGAAGAAGGCTGTAATTGCAGTAGTGCCAACAATTGATGCTCATGCATCAGCGCGGGTAACGCTACCTGCGGCGTCATCATTAACGATGCGACATTGTCATTTAACCAGATTAGTTCCACGTTTTTACCACAGAGCCACTGAAATATCGGCAACGACAATACCGCAATGTTTATTCGTAATCGGTGATATTCAGCAAAAATTTACGCTTCAGCGGCCTCCAATGCCAGTAATTGCTGTTTCATTGTCAGACCCCAGGCATAACCGGTCAAAGCCCCGTTTTTTCCTATTACGCGATGACAGGGAATAATAATTGCGATGTGATTAGCGCCGTTAGCACTGCCAACCGCCCGTGCGGCCTTAGGCTGCTGTATGCGTTGTGCCAACTCGCCATAACTGCAAGCCTCACCATAAGGGATCTGCAATAACTGAGACCAGACCCGTTGTTGAAACTGAGTGCCCGCGGGTGCCAGCGGTACGTTGAAGTCACGTCGTTTCCCCGCAAAATACTGTTGCAGTTGTTCAGCGGCTTGCTGTAAAAGCTGATGCGCCTGCCGCATCTGCGCTGATTCAGCCGTAACGGTGAGCGCCTTTTTCGCGGCAACGGGTCTAAGGTCAGTTAATCCCATACCACTTGCGGCTAACCACAATGGGCCACAGGGCGAGTCAATGGTCAGTTCCGCCAGCGGTGGTGATGGTGCCATAGTCAGTATCAGGTTATTCATGCTTCAATATTACTCCTACGGTTGTCGTTACAGGTGTCGTCTGCGACCGCTTGCTGCCAAAGATTTAACGTCAGATAGCTACCCCAAGGTGCTGCCATTGTGGCAATCTGCTGCAGAGCAACTTCAATCTTTACTGCTGGGTCCGGTAACAGTTGCAGTAACTGTTTTCTGACAACCAAATCACCACTTAGCAATATGTCAGGAGCAGAAAGACCACGCATAGCCGCATAGGCAACCGTCCACGGTCCGATACCTTTTAGTGTTAGCCAATCCGCTAATGGTCGCTCATCGGGCGACATAGGTGTGTCGGCAGTTTGCAGGTAACGAGCGAGCCGCAGCAAGGTCTGCTGGCGACTTTGTGGCATCGGCAATGTGGCACAAAGTTCATCGGTCAAGGCGGTAGGCTCCGGGAAAAATACACAATGCCGCCCATTTATCAGTAAGTTCTCTCCCGTTTGTTGCAGTAGTTGTCTCAGCAACTTGGTGGCTTGTTTCACGCTGACCTGCTGCCCCAATATTGCCCTAATACCCGCTTCAGCAACTGAGCCGCAACCTGGCAACCGCAATCCCGGTTGCAGTTGCAACTCTGGTAACCGATGCTGCAATGCTGACAATCTGCCGTGGATCACCGCAGGTTCAGCATCTAGATCCAGTATCTGCCTCAGACACTGCAACCACATCGGCAGCAAGGCCAAACTGTCTTCAGCAACCAGCGCCACTTCTACTCGGAATCTGTGCTGCTTGGGCTCATCCACCGCAAAAAACCAACCGCGAAGTTGTTGTTGCAACTGTCTCACTCTCAGTGTGCGACCATATCCTTGTTGGCCTTGATGTTCAAACCACTCCATGTCTGCAACTGAACGCCATTGCAAAAAGTGCCGCAGTTGCTGCCAGGCATAGGGAGGCCGGTAGCTTAGAAAAAGCGTGATGTGGGTTTGAGACGTTTCCGTTGATGAGCAATGCCGGATGGCTGTTGGTGGTAGTTGCAATCGCTGCTGAAAGACTTCATTGAAACGCCGTATGCTGTTAAACCCGCAAGCTAGCGCTATCTGCGTCACTGGCATGCTTGTCTCGTGCAACAGCTGTTTGGCAAACAGTAACCGACAATAAATAGCGTACTGCAGCGGTGAAGTGCCTAATGCGTCATTGAATAATTTACGCAACCAGCGGCTACTGATCCCCAATCGCTGAGCCAACTGCTCAACGGCCTGCGATGTATCACCATTGAGTGCGCCCTGCTCTATCAAACGCATGGCGCGTTCCAACGTCGTGCGCGTTCCACGCCAGGCGCTGGAACCAGGCGCACTCTCGGGACGACAACGTAAGCAAGGTCTTAAACCGGCCGCAGCCGCAGCGGCTGCGCTAGCAAAATACTGCACATTGCGTTCGCTAGCACTGACTGCCGGACACACTGGGCGGCAATAGATACCGGTGCTGTGTACCCCCACAAAAAAACGCCCATCAAAACGAGGATCACGGCTGAGGCGCGCCTGGCGGCAAATTGCAGGAGATAAGCAAGAAATACTCATAAGTTCGGCCAGAAGTCAGCAGTTATGTGCCAGATTACCCAACCGCGGCAAAGGTGACTAGCGGAAAACGGAACTCAATTGATGAGATTATTCATGACAAGGTGGCCGCCATCAGCTCATGCCGGTCTACCCATAAATAGGGTATGCTATGACCACTGACATTAATGAAGAAAACACTATGATCCAAAAGCTGTTTAGTATTTTTGAGGGCTGGACTAATCCGCTGCCAGATATCGATCCGCCGCAGCCGCCTAAAGGACTACTGGCGTTTTGTCGCCACTATACTCGCGGCTTTGAAAAACCGCTTATCATCATGTCGTTACTAACAGCATCACTGGCAGTGCTGGAAGTCTCACTGTTTGGCTTTATGGGACAACTGGTTGACTGGCTGGTGAGTAAAGATCCCAACACGTTACTGCAACAAGAAGGCAGCAAACTGCTCGGTATGACACTGATGGTGCTGGTACTGATCCCACTGTTAACGCTAGCCCATGCATTGATTGTGTACCAGAGCCTACTGGGTAATTATCCAATGTCGGTGCGTTGGTTAGCCCACAAATATTTACTTAAACAAAGTGTTGCCTTCTACCAAAACGATTTTGCCGGACGCATAGCAACCAAAGTGATGCAAACATCTCTGGCTATTCGCGAGACCGTAATGAAGCTGCTGGATGTGCTGGTGTATATCCTAGTGTATTTTACCTCAATGGTGGTGATGATGGCTCGCGCCGATTGGCGGCTAATGTTGCCGATGATGGTGTGGCTGCTATGTTATGTTTGTCTGCAGTGGTATTTTGTCCCACGACTGAAACGTGTTGCCAGCGAACAAGCCGATGCCCGCTCGACCATGACAGGTCGCATCGTCGACAGCTATACCAATATCGCCACAGTGAAGTTATTTGCGCATACCCATCAGGAAGCAGACTACGCCCGCAAAAGTATGAGCGGATTTCTCGACACTGTGTACCGCCAGATGCGCCTAGTCACCGGCATCAATGTCAGCGTGCAAGTGCTCAATTACCTGCTGGCATTTACCGTTGCCGCGTTATCGATTTGGTTGTGGATGGGTAGCGCCATCACCGTAGGGGCGATTGCCATTGCCGTCAGTCTGGCGTTGCGACTTAACGGGATGTCGCAGTGGATCATGTGGGAAGTCAGTGCGCTGTTTGAAAATATTGGTACCGTGACGGATGGCATGCACACACTGTCGCAGCCCACGAAAATAACTGATGCACCAGCCGCAACCCCCTTACTTGTCGCCAAAGGTGCTATCGACTTCAATCACGTCAATTTCCATTATGGTGAACAATGTGGGGTGCTGAACAATCTGGATTTGCATATCAGACCCGGCGAAAAGATCGGTCTGGTGGGCCGTTCTGGCGCGGGTAAATCCACAATGGTCAACCTGTTGATGCGATTCTATGATGTTGAAGATGGAAGCATCTGTATTGATGGACAGAATATTCGCGATGTCACCCAGGACTCATTACGCTCCAATATCGGTATGGTGACGCAGGATACCTCTTTGCTGCACCGCTCGATTCGGGAAAACATCCTCTATGGCCGCCCGGATGCTACCGAAGACGAGTTACTGCAAGCGATTGAAAAATCGCAGGCTCGGGAATTCATTACCACCCTCACTGATCCCAAGGGAAACTGCGGTCTTGATGCTCAGGTAGGGGAACGCGGCGTGAAACTATCCGGAGGTCAGCGCCAGCGTATCGCTATCGCTCGGGTATTGCTAAAAGACGCCCCTATCTTGATCTTAGATGAAGCCACTTCCGCACTGGACTCAGAAGTCGAAGCCGCCATTCAGGAAAGTCTCTATCAACTGATGGAAGGCAAGACGGTGATTGCCATTGCGCATCGGCTATCCACCATTGCGGCGATGGATCGGTTGATAGTATTGGATCAAGGGCGTGTAGTTGAACAGGGAACCCACCACCAACTGCTGCAACACAACGGCATTTATGCGCACTTGTGGGCCCATCAGACCGGTGGTTTCCTCGGGGTCGATTAGATTCAACCATACGACAGCTTGCAGACACATCATGACCTATGTTGGCGCAATAGCGCCTTATCCAAATAGCTAAAGTGAGCGCCCCAACAACCGCAGCGCCTGGGGCGCCCTCGCCGGAGAAGATAATCTCACGATAACAGCTAATATCGTTCGCCGACTCACAGAATTCATACCCTATGACACAGCATCAGTTGTCTGAAACGTACCGCACATAGCATATCAATTGTCCGGTCAAACACTGACTAACGGATGTGTACCAAGAGTTGCCAAAAATCTGCACAAACACCGTTGAAATTTTGCGCCTTTGCTACACTTTTCCCATCACAATTCCGCAAAAAAAAAAAGTCAACATGAATTGGCGTAAAATGAAAATTGCTTGGCGTGCTGGTGTAAGCTTCGGTTTGATTGCAATCATTATGATATTGATGGCTGTTTTTTCTGTGCAACAGATGAATCTGCTCAATAACGCGTCAACTGAAATCAACAAAAACTGGTTACCGAGTGTACGACAAAACTCGGCGTTGCTATACCTCACCCAAAAATTACGCGTCGCGGAATTTACCCACGTACAGCAGTCCAGAGAAGAAGATATGCGTGCGACCGAGCAGCAATTTGTCGCGATCATGCAAGATATCGAAAAGTCTGAAAAACAATATCAACAGCTGATCGATCCCAATTCTGATGAAGAAAAGCGACTATTTGAGCGTTATTCCCAGGCAAAACAACATTATCTAGCACAACATGATGAATTTTTAGTCATCTCAAAGCAAAACCTGACGCAGCAGGCCTTTTCCAAATTAATGGATATGGAGCCTACCGCCAAAGAACTTGAACAAGCGTTGCAGGCGATGATCGAATTCAACAATAAAGGCGCGGCTAACGCCAGTGACGCTGGCGATATGCGTTACGAGTTTGCCATGACCGCCATAGGCATTGTGCTGTTGCTCAGTTTTGCCGTCATGGGCGTGATCAGTGTGATATTTACTCGCAGCATTGTGCGACCACTGGCCGAAGCTGTCGCCGGTGCAGAAGCGGTAGCCGAAGGTAATCTTAATCATGTCATCAACGATGAAGGTTCTGATGAACCCGCCGCAGTGATGCGTGCCATGCAAAATATGCAGCAGCAATTGCGAGATACCATTAGCCAAATATCTAACGCATCGACAGCACTTTCCAATGCGGCTTTGTTGTTGAATCAACAAACCGATGCTAACCGACAAGAACTTAATATCCAAAATGGTGAAATTCAATCCGCCGCGACCGCAGTAACAGAAATGACCAGCGCGGTAGAAGAGGTTGCACTTAATGCGCAGTCCACCTCTGACGCGACAGAGAAAGCAGAATCGTCTGTGCAAGATGGTTTCGCCCAGGTTGCACAAACCACCGAACAGATAGTCGCAGTAGGTAAAGAGATCACCCGTTCAAATCAACTTTCCAGTGCTTTAGCACATAGGGTTGATGACATCAGTAAGGTGCTGGATGTTATTCGCGCGATTGCGGAGCAAACTAACTTGCTGGCCTTAAATGCCGCCATTGAGGCGGCACGGGCTGGCGATCAAGGCCGTGGATTTGCCGTAGTGGCTGATGAGGTGCGCACACTGGCGCTACGAACACAAAATTCCACCGAAGAGATTGAATCGAGCATCAGGTTAGTGCAGCAAGAATCTCGCCAAGCTGCAGACGCCATGCAAAAGAGCCATCAGCAAGCTCAGGCAATGGAGGAGAACGCTCGAGCGACACGAGGGAGTATTGAGATAATCGCCTCGCAGATTAAAGATATTAGTCAACGCACACTATTAATCGCTAGCGCCGCAGAAGAACAGGTAGCGGTCGCCAGAGAAGTAGACCAAAATCTCAATAATATTCAAAGTGCTTCGTCCACGATTACCGATGGGGCCAATAAAACGGCAACCGCCAGTAATGAATTACAGCAATTGGCGCAACGACTGAAAGATTTAGTCTGCCGTTTTCAGTTCTAGCTAATATCCCACTGAGGGGACGTGATGTGACGAGGATCAGTTAGCTGAAATCAACATACGCTAACTGCCATGCAGTTAGCGAGAGGATGCCACAAATAACGGTGAGGCAGAACTTCTCCCGAGTCTCGCGTTAGCGCTTAAGACCGACGAAACGATATTCAGAAAATTGCAGGCACAAAAAAACCGCCATTAGGCGGCTTTAATTAAGTGGTGGAGCTATGCGGGATCGAACCGCAGACCTCTTGCATGCCATGCAAGCGCTCTCCCAGCTGAGCTATAGCCCCAAATTCATATTCCCGATGGAAGTGAATTTGGCATCCCCTAGGGGATTCGAACCCCTGTTACCGCCGTGAAAGGGCGGTGTCCTAGGCCTCTAGACGAAGGGGACCTTGGAAAGTGTTTCTCTCCGCTACCGGAGCAGTTCATGCAACTGGCACAAACTGAATACTTGGTGGAGCTATGCGGGATCGAACCGCAGACCTCTTGCATGCCATGCAAGCGCTCTCCCAGCTGAGCTATAGCCCCGAAATTCGTATTCCGAATATCGGAATTGGCATCCCCTAGGGGATTCGAACCCCTGTTACCGCCGTGAAAGGGCGGTGTCCTAGGCCTCTAGACGAAGGGGACCCTGGCTGAAACTTTACTCTATTTCCTGAGGCGGTTAAACCTGCTGACTTTTTTATTCCATCGATATAAGGCTGTATCAATGAAATTGGCATCCCCTAGGGGATTCGAACCCCTGTTACCGCCGTGAAAGGGCGGTGTCCTAGGCCTCTAGACGAAGGGGACCCTGGACTGAAACTTTACTCTGTTTCTTGAGGCGGTATAAAACCTGCTGACTCTTTTATTCCATCGATATAAGGCTGTATCAATGAAATTGGCATCCCCTAGGGGATTCGAACCCCTGTTACCGCCGTGAAAGGGCGGTGTCCTAGGCCTCTAGACGAAGGGGACCCTGGACCAAGAAATTGGTGGAGCTATGCGGGATCGAACCGCAGACCTCTTGCATGCCATGCAAGCGCTCTCCCAGCTGAGCTATAACCCCGAATCTCTTGAACATTTGAGCATGCTACGACGAACTGTCACCCATGTCTCAAGTGCGAGGCGCATTCTATGCAGCACACCCAAATGTGTCAACGCATTTTTTAGGAATTTAATCTGGCTGCTACAAATTCAACCGCTTTGGAGATTCTTTGCTCGCAGCGCGCTTTTCCGATAAGAAACAGCGTAATATCTAATGATGGAGACTGACCAACACCAGTGACAGCCACTCGCAGTGGCATGCCCACTTTGCCCATACCAACATCCAGTTCCGCAGCCGTTTCTTCAATCGCCTGATGCACCGCTTCCTGGGTCCATTCCGGTAATGCTGCCAGCTTTTGTTGCACCAGTTTTAACGGCTCTAACGCTACACCACGCAAATGCTTTTTAGCGGCGGTTTCTTCAAACTCCGCAAAATCTTCATAGAAGTAGCGGCTATGTTCAGCCATCTCTTTTAATGTCTTGCTGCGTTCCGCCAATGCAGTCACTACCGCTGACAACGTTGGACCGTTGCTGGTATCAATCTGCTGATCCTGCATATGCCATTGCAGATAACCCGCCACATATTCAGGGTCTAAAGACTTGATGTAATGCTGGTTCAGCCACTGCAGTTTTTCGGTGTTAAAGGCAGATGCCGCCTTGTTGATGTCGTCCAATTTGAAATACTGCACCATCTCATCGAGAGAGAAAATTTCCTGGTCACCATGAGACCAACCCAAACGTACCAGATAGTTCAGCAGTGCTTCAGGCAGATAGCCATCGTCACGATACTGCATCACACTAACCGCGCCATGACGTTTTGATAACTTGGCACCGTCATCACCGAGGATCATCGACACATGGGCATATTCAGGAATGGGGGCTCCCAACGCTTTTAGAATATTGATCTGTTTCGGGGTGTTGTTGATATGGTCTTCACCACGGATAACGCAAGTGATCCCCATATCCCAGTCGTCCACCACCACACAGAAGTTATACGTCGGTGTACCATCGCTGCGAGCGATGATCAGGTCATCTAATTCTTCGTTGGCGATTTCAATGCGGCCACGAACGTGGTCATCAAACACTACGCTGCCGTCTTGGGGCATTTTAAAGCGGATGACGTAAGGCTCATCGGTGTCGCGGGGCGCAGCATCACGACAGCAGCCATCATATTTCTGGCGTTCACCTTTAGCGGCCTGCCCTTCTCGCAACGCCTCAAGACGTTCTTTTGAGCAGTAACACTTATAGGCTTTACCCTCTTCCAGCAGTTTTGCAATCACTTCATTGTAACGGTCAAAACGCTTGGTCTGGTAATAAGGGCCTTCGTCCCAATTCAGGCCAAGCCATTCCATACCTTCAAGAATGGCATCCACTGCTGCCTGAGTTGAACGCTCCAGATCCGTATCCTCAATACGCAGTACAAACTCACCTTTATTGGCCCGGGCGTGAAGCCAGGAATAAAGAGCTGTACGGGCACCGCCCACATGTAAATAGCCGGTTGGGCTAGGAGCAAAACGCGTCTTGATGGTCATAATCGAACACAAACCTTATTGAGTAAGGAGCCTGTTCACAGGCGAGTGAAAAAAGAGCGTCTATTCTAACAGCCCTAGACATTAGGGGGAAAGAGTAAAGCATCACCTTGCATAATCGCCGCCGTTGATGTCTTCGCTGGCACCAATAGGCGGAAATCCACCCATCTTCACTTTAAATGTGAGCCATTTCTCACACACCTAACATTTACGCGTGATCCATATCAAACAATCTACACTTGAATAACCAATAGGTTACGTAAAAGTAAACAAATTGGCGCACAACTTGCCTTTAGTCAGGGCAACCATTGGGAAATAAAGCTGTTTTCCCGGGTCCAGATACGTATTTATGGGGCTCGTATCTGCAAAAACTTATAATTCAGAAGGATTAAAACGATGACTATAAAAAGTACCAAGCACCTCAATAATTGGTCTCAGCCATTAAAGACACTGGCCAAGCTGGCGTTATTAGGCAGCGTTATGACCGCCAGCTTCCTAGCGGTGGCTGAGCCAGTAGAAATCAAGTTTTCCCACGTAGTTGCAGAAAATACACCTAAAGGCCAGGCAGCACTCAAATTCAAAGAATTGGTGGAGCAGCGGTTGCCGGGTGAATACAAAGTCAGTGTTTTCCCTAACTCACAGCTCTTCGGCGATAACAACGAACTGGCAGCGTTGCTGCTCAATGATGTGCAGTTTGTGGCACCGTCGTTATCCAAATTTGAACGTTATACCAAAAAACTGCAGTTGTTCGATCTGCCCTTCCTGTTTAAAGATATGGATGCGGTAGAACGTTTCCAGCAAAGTGATGAAGGCCAGAAATTACTGAGTTCCATGAAACGCAAAGGCATTGTGGGCATTGGTTACCTGCATAACGGCATGAAGCAGTTTTCTGCGAACGAACCGCTGTTATTACCGAAAGATGCTTCCGGTAAGAAATTCCGTGTAATGGCGTCCGATGTACTGGCGGCGCAATTTGAAACCCTCAATGCGATGGCGGTGAAAAAACCGTTCTCTGAAGTGTTTACGCTGTTACAAACCCGAGCCATCGATGGTCAAGAAAACACTTGGTCCAATATCTATTCGAAGAAGTTCTATGAAGTGCAATCCTATATCACCGAGAGTAACCACGGGGTACTGGATTATATGGTCGTCACTTCCGATACCTTCTGGAAAAGCTTGCCAGCAGACAAACGCAAAGTGATCAAAGAGTGTCTGGATGAAGCTATTGCTTACGGTAACAAAATGGCGGCCGACAAAAATGCGGAAGATCGCCAAGCGATTATCGACTCAAAAGAATCCAAAGTGGTTGAGTTGACACCTGCGCAACGTCAGGCATGGGTCGATGCGATGAAACCTGTGTGGAAAAAATTCGAAGATCAGATCGGTAAAGAAACGATTGCAGCCGCTGAATCAGCCAACCAGTAAAGTTGTCCGGGGGCAAAACTTGCCCCCTTTTCCCACTGGGGACGGATTATGTTATCGCGAATTTTTGCCTACTTCGAAGAGGGCTTTCTCAACGTACTGATTTCTGCCATGACCATTTTGGTCTTTGTGGAAGTGATTGCCCGCTTCTTCTTTAACGTTGGTTTTCTGTGGATGCAGGAGCTGACACTGACAATTGCTGGCTGGTTTGTACTGTTTGGCATGTCTTACGGTGTCAAAGTGGGAGCCCACATTGGGGTTGATGCTTTTGTTAAAAACCTGCCACAAAAAACCCGTAAATATACCGCACTGGTGGCCGTCGCCATCTGCTTGGTGTACTGCAGCCTGTTCCTGATTGGCAGTTGGGATTACCTCAAACAGATGTATACCACTGGCGTGCCCATGGAAGATATCAGTTTTCCCCATGCCTGGATGGCTGGTCTCGACGCTGACAAGGTGTGGGATACCTGGCGCATCGATGTAGAAGACCCGCGCGTGCCACTGTGGATGTCACAAAGTATTCTATTGTTTGGTTTTGCCATGTTGACCTGGCGCTTTATCGAGCTGTTTATTGCCATTATTCGTAACCAATCTTTAGGGTTCAGTTTTCACGATGAAGCCAAGGAAAGCATGCAGTTAGCGGATGATGCAACTGACAACGGTAATGCCCCTGACCATAACCATTCAGATCCGCAGGTGAAGCCATGACAATTGCCACGCTGTTTATCACATTGTTTCTCTGCATGCTGCTTGGAATGCCAATTGCGATTGCGCTGGGTTTTTCCAGCATGCTGACCATCCTGTTATTTTCCAATGACTCGCTGGCCTCAATTGCATTGAAACTGTACGCATCGACTTCAGAACACTATACCCTGTTGGCGATCCCGTTCTTTATTTTATCGTCTGCGTTCTTATCAACCGGTGGTGTTGCTAGGCGCATTATCGACTTTGCCATGGACAGTGTCGGCCATATTCGTGGTGGTCTAGCGATGGCTTCGGTAATGGCTTGTATGCTGTTTGCCGCCGTTTCCGGTTCATCTCCGGCTACCGTTGCCGCCATCGGCTCAATAGTGATCGTGGGCATGGTACGCGCGGGTTATCCAGAGAAATTCGCCGCAGGGGTTATTACTACTTCGGGGACGCTCGGGATCCTCATTCCGCCATCCATCGTGATGTTGGTATATGCCGCCGCCACGGAAGTTTCTGCAGCCAGAATGTTCATGGCAGGATTAATTCCTGGCTTGATGATGGGCGGTTTGCTGATGATCGCCATTTATATCACGGCGAGGATCAAAGGGTTACCCTCACAGCCCTTCCCGGGTTTTGGCAAACTATCGATTTCCTTGGCCAAGGCCATGGGCGGCTTAATGCTGATTGTCATCGTCCTGGGTTCTATCTATGGCGGTGTTGCCAGCCCAACCGAAGCCGCCGCTGTCGCTTGTATCTACGCTTACCTGGTCGCCGTATTTGGCTATCGCGACATCGGACCGCTGAAGAACGTGGCGTGGCGTAATCCTGGAGAAGCCCTACCTGTCGCGATTGTGCGAAACTTGTGGCATATGCTGCTTGGCTTGCTCAAAACTCCCGCGGATAAAGAGATACGCACAGTGGTCCGTGACGGCGCTAAAGTATCCATAATGCTGTTGTTTATCATCGGTAACGCGATGCTGTTTGCCCATGTGCTGACCACTGAACGCATCCCCCATCACATTGCCGAAACTATCGTGAGTTGGGGCCTACCTGCCTGGGGATTTCTGATCATCGTTAACCTGTTGCTACTGGCGGCTGGTAACTTTATGGAGCCATCGGCCATTTTGCTGATCATGGCACCAATTCTGTTCCCGATAGCCGTCAAACTGGGGATTGATCCGATCCACTTAGGGATCATCATGGTCGTCAACATGGAGATTGGGATGCTGACGCCGCCAGTGGGGCTCAACCTATTTGTGACGTCGGGAATTACCAACCGCAGTATCGGCTGGGTGATTAAGGCCTGTCTGCCGTGGTTACTATTACTACTGGGCTTCTTAATCATTATCACATACGTACCGCAGGTATCCTTGGTACTGCCAGAATTTCTTGACAGCCTGCGTAACCCTTAGCCCTTGAAAAATCATGAAGTATCGGCGAGTCTAGGCCAGACTCGCCGTGATTCAGGGCAATGGCCGGAAATGCAAACGCAATCTTCCACGCGTAAACGTCTGCTGATCAGCATCTTGTTGATTAGCGGGCTATTTATAACTCTTAGACTGACTTACTGGTACCATCTGGAGCAAGGGTTTTCCCGCGCATTACCGTTGGCTAGCCGACAACTCGAAGAAGTGATCAACTTCATCGATGGTGCCTTGATCCGCTATGAGAGTATTCCGCATGTGCTGTCAACTAACCCACTGTTGGCCAAGGCTTTACGCCACAGTGATGATCATACGGAAATTCAGCACATCAATCGCTATTTTGAAGAGATTCAACATGTCACCGAAGCCTCAGACATCTATTTACTCAACAAAAACGGTGATGCCGTTGCTGCTAGTAACTGGCAGAAACCCTATTCCTTCATTGGTCAAAACTATGCTTTTCGACCCTACTACACCGAAGCAGTAGCGGGTCGTTTAGGCAGCTACTATGCCGTGGGAACATCGTCAGATACCCGTGGTTTTTACTTTTCTTACCCTATTCAGGAAAAAGCCGAAATCCTGGGGGTTATTGTTGTGAAAGTGGATATTGCCGATATCGAAGCGCAACTCACCGGTCTGGCAAAGTCGGGCCAATATGAACTTGCTATCAGTGGTGATGATCAGGTGATCTTTGTTGCCAGCATAGAAAGTTGGCGCCTAAAATCGCTGGTACCACTGGATGACAACAGTCAGCAGATTATCTACAAAAGCCGCCGCTATGCTAACCGTATTATCAGTGCGCTCACGCTTAAACCGCCCTATGCACCATTTGAGCATTCAGAAAAAACACCGATCTATCAAATTCCCAATGACAGCGGCAAAGCACAGTATATAGATACGCGCAGCGAAATGACCAAAGCCGGCTGGAATGTCCATGTGATGACCCCCGTGAAGCCACTGTATACATCGCTGCCACCACTGTTAATGCTATCCGCTTGTCTGTACCTGCTGGCGGCGTTGGGGTTACTTTTCAGCCTCGAACGCCGCAAAAATATGCGGCGGATGCAGCAAGCCCAACAACTACTGGAACAACGAGTACAGGAGCGTACCCGCGAATTACAAGATGCCAATGACAAGTTGCAGGAAACACGGGACGAATTAGTACAAGCTGCCAAACTGACCGTTATTGGCAGTCTTTCTGCCAGTATCAACCATGAGATCAACCAACCGCTGGCGGCGCTGCGTAGCTATGCGCAAAACACGCAAACCCTGTTGACCCGCAATATGCAGGAGAAAGCGCAGGAGAATCTTGCCACTATTATCAGTCTGGCAGACAGACTGGCGGAAATTGTCGCGCAATTTAAAAGCTTTACCCGCAAGACTAAAGGACAAGACAAACTCACTGATTTGCGAGTGGCCGTCGAAGATGCCCTCACCATCGTCACCCCGGAAATTGAAAAACAGCAAGTTCAGCTACAGTTACAACTACCCGATGCCCCATTACGCTTTTTTGGTGATAAAGTACGGTTACAACAGGTACTGGTGAACCTGATAAGTAATGCGATAACGGCCATGCAGCATTCGCCAACGCGACAACTCACCATTACCATTAGTGCCGGAGAACAGCTTTGCATCCAAATCCGTGATTCCGGCCCCGGAGTAAATGAAAGTCAAATGGAAAAGATTTTTGAGCCCTATTTCACCACCTCTCAACGCCAGGGACTGGGCCTGGGGCTGTCGATCTCACGACGAATTGTTGAATCCATGAACGGCAGCATAACCGTTGCCAATGCTATCGATGGGGGGGCCGAGTTCAAGATCCTACTGCCGTTGTGTCCGGCGGAGGAAAACGTATGAGTCATGATGCTTATACCGTCCTTATCCTAGATGACGAGCCCCATATTGGTACTGTGCTAACCCAGTTGTTTGAATTGGAAGGTATTACGGCCAAAGCCACCACGCAACCGCAGGAGATCTTGAAATCACTCGATCGCAACTGGATGGGCGTGGTCATCACCGATGTCAACATGCCAGGGATGGATGGCATCAGCGTTATGCAGCAAATAAAACAGCAAGATGCTGATATTCCGGTGATTCTAATTACCGGGTTTGGTGACATTGCCATGGCCGTCAGCGCGGTAAAACAAGGCGCTTATGATTTTCTAGAAAAGCCATTTAACAATGAACATATTCTGGACATCGTGCAACGCGCACTGGAAAAACGTGCGTTGACGTTAGAAAATCGCAAACTGAAACAGGAGTTGCAATCACAAAGCCTGCCGGGGCCGAGGATTCTAGGTAACAGTCCGGGGATCCGGCAGATGCGCCATGTTATTCATCAGGTGTTGGACACCCCAGCTGATATTCTGGTGCATGGCGAAACTGGTACAGGGAAAGAACTGGTTGCCCGCTATTTACATGATCACAGCCCACGCAATGCCGCTAATTTTGTGGCCATCAACTGTGGTGCCATTCCAGAAACGATTATCGAAAGTGAGTTATTTGGCGCTGAAGCAGGTGCCTTTACTGGTGCAGACAAAACCCGTATTGGCAAATTCGAGTATGCCAACGGCGGCACCCTGTTTCTCGACGAAATCGAAAGCACGCCGATGTCATTACAGGTCAAATTGCTGCGAGTGTTAGAAGACCGAAAAGTAGTGCGTCTGGGTTCCAACAAAAGCATCGAGCTGGACATTCGCATCATTGCCGCCACCAAAGTTGATCTTAAGGCGCTGTGTGACAAGGGCGAATTCCGCCATGATCTGTTCTATCGACTGAATTTAGTCACCATTGAAATTCCTCCATTGAGGGAGCGGCGCGAGGATATTTCACTACTGTTCCTGCATTTCGCACGGATAGCCTCAGCCAGATACCACAAAGAGGTGATCGCATTAGATACCGCTCATGCGGCAAGACTGAGTACCTATGACTGGCCCGGCAATGTACGGGAACTGCGCAATCTGGCAGAACGTTACGTACTGTTGGGAAGCGATGCGGCATTCGGTGCTATGAGTAGTGATGAACGACTGCACAGCGGCATGTCGCTGACACAGCGAGTGGAATTTTTCGAACGGCTGTTAATTGAGGACGCGCTCAATCACAACAAGGGCTCTATCAAGCACACCATGGAGCAACTGGAACTGCCCCGCAAAACCCTTTATGACAAGATGCGTAAATATGGGCTTGAGCGAAAAGACTTCATCAATGATGAACTTTAGCCAACTGCGGCGGTGAGCTAAGGCTGTGTCGCTGCGCACTACCGAGCCGCCAGACCGCAACAGCAATCACCACGAGCAATAACAGGGAGCCCACAACAATCCCCTGCCAAGCACTATGATGCCAGAACATCATCAGATAAGGGCCGCCCATTGCCGCGCCAAAATAATAAAAACACAAATATAGTGATGTTGCCTTAGCTCGATGGCGGTTCGCGCGCATCGCCACAAAAGAGTTGCAACAGCTGTGAGTCACAAAAAAACCACAACTACTGAGCAAAAAGCCAATACAGATAGTGACCTGGTTTTCCAGCAACGTCAGCAAAGTCCCCGCCAGCATCAGCACTAATGACATCTTAAATAACGGCAACTGCCCGTGACGGGTTATCCACCTAGCAGTGAAGTAAGACGCGATAGTCCCGCTGGAATAACATAAAAAGATCAGCGTCGCCTGGAAACGACTCCAGTAATAAGGTTCCGCCATCAACCGTAACTGGATAAAGCTGTACTGATTCACCATCATCATAAAAGTCACACCACCGATGATGTAAGCAAGCCGCATCTGGTTGTCCTGTAAATGCCGCAGAAATCCGCGCAAATCAATACGTCCTTCCTGTCGGAACTGCCAGCGTCGCATCCGATGCTCTCGTTTTGCTGCACTGCGGGCACTGGGTAACAGCCAGTTAGTGACTGCTACCCCCAGCAAACTCACCAGTAGTAACACCCACATGGCACTTTGCCAGTCAAAGTATTGTGACAATACGCCACCCAGCAAACGGCCGACGATACCACCGAAGCTATTGGCGGTGATGTAAACCGCCGCGGCTTTCAGCATGGTCTGCGGCTGCAGTTGCTCTTTAAAATAGGCCATAGCAATAGCCGGCAACGATGCCAACAAAACGCCTTGCAGCAACCGCACCGCCACCAACCCATCAAAACTGCGGATATAGATCAATAACAAGTTGGACAAAGCTAGCGCCCACAAGCTCCAGACAATAGGTTTATGACGCCCAATACGGTCCGAAACTACGGCATAGATCAGCAGCGAAAACGCCAAGGTAAAACTGGTCACGGACAATACCAACGTCGAGCGCGCCGCCGACACCTGAAACCGTTCAGCAATCAGCGGCAGCATCCCTTGCATCATGTATAAGTTGATGTAAATGACGATGGAAGCCACACATAACGCCCAAATTAAGCGATTATCGCGGGACATGCGTGCCAGCGCGTTTTCACCCATGATGTGACACACCTCAAACTTTTATTGAATTCACATAAGACTAGCATGCCCACACACATAACAATAATAGATAAAATATATGACATCCATTGATTTTTGTTATGCTAAATCACAAGTATTCCTCTATAAAAAATGGATACCGTGGATGGATATTAAACAGCTAAAACATCTTGATGCCTTGGTGCGCTATGGCAGTTTTACCCGGGCAGCCGAAAAGCTCAGCATGGCACAACCAGCACTCAGCCAAAGTATCAAACGCCTTGAACAATCGCTGGGGGTTACGCTGGTTGATCGCAGTCAACGCAAGCAGGATAGCGGTTTAAAGCTCACAGCAGAGGGCGAAACGCTGCACCAACATGCGGTGCTTATTCTGAAACAGGTGCAGCAGGCTGAAAGTCATATTCGCTCAATGGCACAGTTGTCCCTCGGCGAAGTACGGGTCGCTGTACCAGGCATGTTAGGCTCCTTCTACCTACCCAGCCGCCTGATGGCATTTCGCCATAAATACCCTGGACTGAAACTATCGCTATTTGAAGGGGGAACTCGTGATGCACTGCGCATGCTGGAACAGCAAGAAGTTGATATAGCCATTATTACCGCACAAGATCTCAAGCCAGAATTTGATTCAAAGCTACTGATCAACGAACAAATGGTGGTTGCCACATCACTAGATCATCCATTGGCAGAGCAAACCAGTGTCACGCTCGAACAATTCTTCCAGCATGAATTGGTGATGTTCAAACGTGGTTACTATCATCGGGAGTGGATCCTGCAACAAGCGGAGGAACTGGGGCTGAACCCCAAAATTGCCTTTGAAACCAATCTTATCAATCTTATCAAACAGGTGGTTAATCAGGGCTATGCCATCACCACCGTGCTGGAAATGGTGATCACCGCCAAAGACGGTATCCTCGCGTTGCCCTTTTCACCACCTGTCTATCTGGAACTACATATTGCCTGGAAAAAACAACGTCCATTAAGTCAGGCAGATCAAGCGTTTGTTGCATTTCTGCTGGAAAACAAATAGGCCTTGGGAATCCCAAGGCCTATCTCAATAATTGATATTAGCAACTACATAGGGACTTGCTTATCTGTGGCATGGTCCAGTTTTGCTCTGATGACTTGACTGTCTTGTGTCACCTGTTGGATCAGAGATAACAAATCAGCATCTGATTTCGCTGCTAGCAATACTAAGTTGTCAGCACCTTGCCAATCCAACCGCAAGCCATAACGTTCCGCAAATGAAGAAACATTCACCGATGGCTGTAGCTTAACCACCAACTTGCCAGTCAGAACAGCTAAGGGCGCGCCGCTCGCGGTTACTAGCTGCTCGCCTTTACTCAGACGAGAAGCTTTTTGGACACCTGTTTTGCTCTTCACATAGTAATGACCGTTATAAGCGCTATCCATAAATTCCGCTTTTAGGCCAGGCTTTAATGTTTTACTTCCCATCGCTGCCTCAGGTAACTTGGCTGCCAATGCCGCAGTTGAAAGCAACCCAAGTCCGATAATCATCATATTCGATATTTTCATCTCTCACTCCTTAAGAGGCTGAAGCCACTTTATGTCCGTGGAACCGAATGGACCATCCCTTCAGCACGCCTTGAGACTCGTTAGGAATATCAACGTATTGAACTGGATATAGAATAAAACTGTAATCTCCGCTATTAACGTCAATCACTTTCAGCGTCCACGTTCCTTTCGTACTCTCACCATAAAAGGCGTTGGACAGCATAGGTGTATTTTCAAATCCAGGCACATAATCAGTAGGATCGCTAGGATCCATAACACCCTGATATACCATGCCATTGTATGGTGTCATCACGACGCTGCGGGTACCTGAAGGTGAAATCAACTCTACCGCCAGATCCGGCAATCGGAGATGATCTGCACTGACTTCTATCTGAACGGCCTCGATCACCATATCATCAGCAATCTCAATGCCATCAGATGCTCCCGAAACACTCGCGTCTGGAATAGATTTCTCTAAGTTTTCGTGAGACTGCCAATCAGTGATGATATAACTACCTAAATCTTGAGTATAATTTTTGGCAGCTGCTACAGCGGCACTTACGTCCACGCGGCCAAATCCGTAAAAGTTATGGAAATGGAACCCCGCAGCATTTTTTATCCAGCTCGGAATTGCATCGTACTCTACCGCCGAGTCACCAGAGCCGACAGGCACTTCGACAGGGGCGATATCAGGCTGAATTTCTGTAGCTGTTGAAGCCAAGATATAACGCACATCACGCCAGCTCAGTGAGGGATTGGCACTCATAATCATGGCAACAGCCCCTGATGTATTCGGTGCTGCAGATGAGGTTCCATTCATTTCAGAGGTATAATCACACGTTAAATTGAGCGGGTGCTGGCCGCCAGCAAAGGGGGTAGCAGGTCTATCGTCGGTAACAGTCCATCCTTTATCACAACCTGCACGGTCAGTGGTGACAATAGCAGGATCATCATCACCATATTCCCCTCCAGGGGCTGTCACAAATACGTTAGACCCAACAGAAGAATAGCTAGATAACTCACCTTTAGCATTCACCGCAGATACCACTAAATTAAACACGTTAGCATTATCGGTCGACATGTTAGCGTTATGGAAGGGCAGTCCTAAATTGGCCTTCTCATTCCCGCTGACATCAAAATAATCGCCCGGTAACCAATAATATCCAGACCAGCTATAATAGTTATAACCGTTGCCTGCAGACTTCACAAAAATACTGCCTTTTCCATCAGCACTATTTTGCGCAATATCACCGTATACATCGTTCTCATCTTCATCGAATGTATGAGGAAATGGCACATTGTAGCCGTAGCTTTGATTGAACACCCGAGCATAATCACTGTAAGCACTCGCGCCATGAGACTTAGCAAAATTCTCAAAGGTCTGCACACTACTTACGGCTCCGGTTGGATCTGAGTCGAGAAAGTTAAATCCAATCACTTTTGCCTCAGGAGCAACCCCACGTCCACCAATGCCATTCCATCCGGCAGCAGCTATAATGCCGCTCACTGCGGTGCCATGAGCTGCGCCGTCAGAAAAAGGTGTAGGATCAACAGTTCCGGTAATCAAGTTATAGGAGCCACCGGACACAATATTAGGAGCTAGGTCTGGATGACTGATTTCCACACCATCATCGACAACAGCTACAACGACACCTTGGCCTTTGACGCCAGAGGCAATAGCATCCGCCACATTAATGTCTTCACCTGCGATACCACGATTTGCAGCAAAAGCATTTTGGCCGTTATTCTTCAGATGCCATTGATATGCATATAAAGGATCGCCGCCAGTGATATTAATGGTGAGGGTAGAAATTGACTCATACTGACCATCGCTGACTTTAAACCGCACAACTTCGGTGCCTTCCATTGCATCACTGCGATAGGTAAAAGCGCCACTGGACGGATTAGTGATGGTAAGCGTCCCTAGCTTAACGTCTGCAGGATCAACTAAAGAAAAACTAAGACCACCTTCAGCATCAGAGCCTTCTAGCTGCCCAGACAAATCCATAGATTGGGCGACATCATAGGCAACATCAGTACTTTGTGGTGGTGTATTGACGGTCTCAGGGGTTTTATTATCGCTTCCGCATCCCGCTAATATTGCAGCAGTAACGCTAAGCGCGATTAATGACTTGCGCATACTTCAGTTTCCTTCTGGTAATAAGTCACCTATGGAATAAAACATCCATGAGGTGCAATGTTGGCTTATTATTACTCCATGGTTCTTGTTATCTGTTATTGTTGGATATATTGAAAACAAGAAAGAAACATTTTTAACACAAAAAAACAAAACAGCAACACAACAAGTCAATAGCTTGCCTAAAAAACAACCTTTATAAATTGAAATTATGACGTCTATTTAACTCACTGTATAAACAATTAGCATTGATTACCGCTTAAAGAACTGAAATAAAAAAGAAAAAATATAAAATAATATATGCAGCAACAGAAACAAAAAGTTACATATTAGCCTTTTCTACATCAAGGTAAAACAGCATTCGAAAGATGACACCTCGATTGTGAGTCGCCGTTTCACATATATAACGTCCTACGATTAAGGTTCTTTATTAATACCGTAATCTCGCAGTTTATTAGCTATGGCCGTATGAGATACACCCAGTTTTTTCGCCAATTGCCGTGTGGATGGGTAGGCAGGATATAAACGCCGCAGTAAATTCGCTTCATACTGCTTCATTGCCTGTTCTAGCGTGCCTTCAAACTGCTGATCAAAATATCCTTGCCCTTCATCATAACTAGGCAACTTTAACTGCTCGACCGAGAGTTCCCCTGCCCCATCCCACATGGATACGGCGCGGAAGATGGCATTTTTAAGTTGCCGCACGTTGCCCGGCCAAGCATAAGATTGCATGAAACTGCGGCATTTTGCGGAAATCCGCCTTACCGGACATGACAACTGCGCGCAATAATGTGCTAGAAACATCTCGGCGAGCGGCAGAATATCGACTTTCCGCTCCCTCAGCGCGGGTAAATGAAACGCCAGTACATGGATACGATAGTATAGATCTTCCCGGAATTGTCCCTGTTGACAGCGGGCGGCGAGATCTTCCTGTGTTGAACAGATAATTCGGACATCAGGCCGGATATCCTCTTCCCCGCCAACCCGGCGGAAACTGCCATCTTGTAATAACCGCAGTAACTTCACCTGTGCTGCTGCCGACATTTCAGCAACTTCATCAAGAAACACAGTTCCGCCTTGTGCTTCTTCAAAGAAACCTCGCTTCATCAACTTACCGTGACTGACGTAGCCAAACAGTTCATCTTCCACCGCACTGTCGGGAATGGCAGCGCAGTTGATGGCCACAAATGATTTTTCACGGCGCATACTGGCATCATGGCAGGCTCTTGCCATCATCTCTTTGCCAGTGCCGGTTTCTCCGGTGATCAGTAGCGGCGCATCCAACTGCGCCATCCGTTCGGCCTGTTTCAAGACTTGCTGCATCCGTTCACTCACCGCCAAGACATTAGCAAAGCCCTTGTTTTGACTTTGAAGCGCATTGAACTGTTGGCCGACCCGTGCCGGACTTTTTAATGTGACCACTGCCCCGGCACGAATTTCACTTCCTTCGCCATCAGGTAGCATCACGGGCAGCATCTCTGCCAAATATTCACTATTACCGATACGCACCCTGGCCGCCTGGGGTAACAGCTGAGGTTCGCTGAGCCAACGCCCAAAATTGAATCCCTGAACCCAATGATTCAATGATTCATCCAGAACTTCGTGAAGCTGCATTCCTAGCATGAACTGGGCAGCATCATTGGCGATACGGATTCGGCCTTTGGCGTCTAGCGAAAATACGCCATCAGGCAATGTCTTAAGCAGCGTTTGCAACGCATAATGTTCCTGCTCAGACGGCATAAAGGCGACGGTTCTGACATCATATACCGCCTCAATTTTGCGGATCTGCGGCATTAGGGCACTTAGTACATCGAATGGCACATCAGCAAATTGCAGAAAGAAAAAGCCCTTATTGCTGGCATCAATTGACATCAGATTGATGCCGTAGGTTTCCAGCACACTTAAAATATCCTTGGCCAAACCGACTCTGTCCTGACAACTGATTTCCAGACGCATAACGACTGCTGTCCCTTTTTATGTTTTGTATGTGCTTGTGGGATTCTGTGCATATAAGCCATACGGCGCTCAAATGCGGATACTAAGTTAGAGGGTTCTGAACAAGGTGGCAAGTCTTCTTTACAGTGTATTGATAAATAACCGATGTATGTCTTATTTACGTGGCAGTTTTCCCTACACCGTTTTCTGTTAACAATTTTATCTCGATGCAGAGGACTGGTTAATCTCTGGTTACTCAAGTTAAAAGCCGCACAATCCCCTCGTGATTCACGTAGCATTTATCCGCTGTTTGTTTACAATGAATACCTTTCAGATGGCCTATCAAAAAAGGAAAAGGATGCCTATGAAATCAAGTATTATTCGTAAAGCAGTTATCCCTGTTGCCGGCCTGGGCACGCGTATGCTGCCGGCAACCAAAGCGATTCCTAAAGAGATGTTACCCGTGGTTGATCGGCCGTTAATTCAATATGTGGTTAACGAAGCCATCGAAGCAGGTATCAAAGAGATTGTTCTGGTAACCCATGCGAGTAAAAACTCCATTGAAAACCACTTTGACACTAGTTTTGAGTTGGAAGCCCAGCTCGAACGGCGTGTTAAACGTCAGTTGTTGAATGAAGTTCAGTCTATTTGCCCCAAAGATGTCACCATTATCAGTGTACGCCAGGCTGAAGCCAAAGGGCTTGGTCACGCCATCCTGTGCGCCAAACCAGTGGTGGGAGATAATCCCTTTGCAGTATTGCTGCCTGATGTGCTGATTGATGAAGCCAGTTGCAACCTCAAGCAGGACAATCTAGCGGCAATGGTCAAACTCTATGGCGAAACCGCCAATGGCCAGATCATGGTAGAAGGTGTGCCTGCGGATATGGTCGATCAATATGGTATTGCCGATGTCAACGGTCAGGACATAAAACCAGGGGGTTCGGTACCACTGGCAGAATTGATTGAGAAACCTGGCATTGACGAAGCGCCTTCTAATCTGGCGGTCGTTGGACGTTATGTATTACCTGCAGAAATTTGGTCGTTATTGGCCAAAACACCCAGTGGTGCCGGTGGAGAAATCCAGTTGACAGACGCCATTGCTATGTTGATGCAACAGCAGCAAGTTAATGCCTACTACATGCTGGGGAAAAGTCATGACTGCGGTAATAAACTAGGCTATATGCAGGCAATTATTGAACATGCGGTACGCCACCGTGAACTCGGTAAAGATTTTGTCTGCTATCTGAAACAATTCGTGAAGGGACTGGATTAATGAACGTGCTGGTCACCGGCGGTGCAGGTTATATTGGTAGTCACACCTTGGTAGAGCTGTTAAATGCAGGCATAAATGCCGTCGTCGTTGATAACCTCTGCAACTCCTCTGTGGAATCATTACACCGGGTGGAGCAATTAACTGGTAAAACGGTGCAGTTTTATCAAGGTGATATTCTCAACAAACCGCTGATGCAGAAGATTTTCGCCGACCATCAGTTTGACGCAGTTATCCATTTTGCCGGGCTGAAGGCGGTCGGCGAATCAGTCGCCAAGCCATTGAAATATTACCAAAATAATGTCTGCGGTACGTTAGTGCTTTGTGAAGTGATGCAGGAAGCTGGGGTGCGCAATCTGGTTTTCAGTTCTTCAGCAACTGTTTATGGCGACCCCGCCAGCCTACCAATCCGAGAAGATTTTCCCACCAGCGCCACCAACCCCTATGGGCAGTCGAAATTGATGGTCGAAAATATTCTGGCAGACCTTCAACGAGCGAACCCTCAATGGAACATCGCTCGCCTTCGTTACTTTAATCCAGTTGGTGCCCATGAGAGTGGCTTGATTGGTGAAGATCCCAATGACATTCCTAACAATCTGATGCCCTATATCGCCCAGGTTGCCATCGGTAAGCGCGACAAACTCAGTATATTTGGCAACGACTACCCAACAGCTGATGGTACGGGGGTCAGAGACTATATCCACGTAGTTGATCTGGCGCTAGGTCATGTCAAAGCATTGCAAAAACTGCAAACTCGCCCAGGATTGGTGACTTACAATCTCGGAACCGGACAAGGTTACAGCGTACTGGATATGCTACATGCTTTCGAAAAGGCCTGTGACAAATCGATTCCTTACCAGATAGCCCCCCGCCGCCCCGGCGATGTGGCCGCCTGTTATGCCGATCCAACGTATGCCTTACAGGAACTCGGCTGGCAAGCGACCCACACATTGCAGGATATGGTGGATTCCAGTTGGCGTTGGCAGTCACTCAACCCAAATGGATACCAAAGTTAATGGTTGATCCATCGCGCCGGCGTTTATTTACCGCACATTCCGCAGCGGTAACTAAGCTTCGCGCGCCATGGAGTGTCCCGGAAGCCGACTTTACGGACAATTGCAGCCGTTGTGGTAAGTGTGTTGACGTTTGTGAGACTGGCGTACTGATCAAAGGGGCGGCGGGATTTCCAGAAATTGACTTCCAACAGGCCGAGTGCAGTTTTTGTGGTCAATGCGCCGTAGTCTGTCCAGAACCTGTCTTTAGCAATACCGCGCTGAAACCGTGGCAACTGACAGTTACATTTCAGCAATACTGTCTGACTTATCAAGGCGTCGCCTGTCAAAGCTGTAAGGACTTTTGCGATGCATCCGCCATCAGTTTTATCCCTCAAAGCGGAGGTATCGCAACGCCACAACTGGCAACGGCGCAATGCACAGGCTGTGGCGCTTGTGTGGCCGCTTGTCCGGTAAACGCTATTACCATTAGTAATTAATGATTAACCAATAATTATCGAACTAGTGACTTTTTCTGTCAGGCGTCAAATCTTTGTGGTTTTGCTTAACCCATTTTCCCTATACCATCAACAGCGATGTCAATCACGGTTAAAGGATTCCCGCGATGTTTGGTAAAAATAAGAAAATGGGTGAAATAACTTATATTGCCTCAGGCTGCAATATTACCGGTGAAACAGAATTCACCGGGAATGCACTGATAGGTGGTTCAGTGTTTGGAAAAGTGCACTCTGAACAACAGATCACTATCGAATCTGAAGGATTAATTAATGGCGAGCTTTGCTGCCATGAATTAAAGGTATCTGGCGTATTTAAGGGCAACTTAAAATGTGAACGTCTGGTGATTACGGGCACCGGCAGCGTCGAAGGTGAAGTTGCCAGCAAGAGTATGGAAATCTTTGACGGAGGCCAATTTGTCGGGGTGAGAGTCAAGGATGAAGTAAATCTGCTACAAAAGCTTAATAACAAGAATAATACAAATAAAAACAACACATTAAGCGAAATCGAATTACAACCACAATAATCTAAATAGCTGATCCGAATACTGCTACATTTTCGCGATGCCGTGTCCGTTGCCGGGAAAAGGCGAAACGGTTTCCATAAAATGCCATACCTTGCCAAGAAGTTCCCGCATGTTTCGGCAACTGTGATTACGGGTTACCGTTTCATGTAGTGCCAACCATAAGCGCTCTATCTTGTTGACCCAAG
>NZ_JAFNJD010000149.1:0-400 GCF_017368415.1 Shewanella sp. 4t3-1-2LB | reverse complement strand
CCGTTTGCTCCCCACGCTTTCGTGCCTCAGCGTCAGTATCATCCCAGCAGATCGCCTTCGCTTTTGATATTCCTAGTGATATCTACGGATTTTACCCCTACACCACTAATTCCATCTGCCCCTTCTGAACTCTAGGCTCCCAGTTTCAAATGCAGTTCAATGGTTGAGCCATTGGATTTCACATCTGACTTAGAAGCCAGCCTACGCACCCTTTACGCCCAGTGATTCCGAGTAACGCTTGCACCCTCCGTATTACCGCGGCTGCTGGCACGGAGTTAGCCGGTGCTTATTCAAGAGGTACCGTCATTATCTTCCCTCTTAAAAGGAGTTTACACACCGAAATGCGTCATCCTCCACGCGGCGTTGCTGCATCAGAGTTTCCTCCATTGTGCAATATTCC
>NZ_JAFNJD010000148.1:0-403 GCF_017368415.1 Shewanella sp. 4t3-1-2LB | reverse complement strand
GGAATATTGCGCAATGGGCGAAAGCCTGACGCAGCAACGCCGCGTGAAGGAAGAAGGTTTTCGGATTGTAAACTTCTGTCCTCAGGGAAGAAACAAATGACGGTACCTGAAGAAGAAGCCCCGGCTAACTACGTGCCAGCAGCCGCGGTAATACGTAGGGGGCGAGCGTTGTCCGGAATTACTGGGCGTAAAGGGCGCGTAGACGGTTGTCTAAGTCTGGAGTGAAAGTCCTGCTTTCAAGGTGGGAATTGCTTTGGAGACTGAATGACTTGAGTGCGGAAGAGGTAAGTGGAATTCCCAGTGTAGCGGTGAAATGCGTAGAGATTGGGAGGAACACCAGTGGCGAAGGCGACTTACTGGGCCGTAACTGACGTTGATGCGCGAAAGCGTGGGGAGCGAACAG
>NZ_JAFNJD010000147.1:0-420 GCF_017368415.1 Shewanella sp. 4t3-1-2LB | reverse complement strand
CTGTTTGATCCCCACGCTTTCGTGCCTCAGCGTCAGTTGTATCCCAGTAAGCTGCCTTCGCAATTGGTGTTCTGTGTTATATCTAAGCATTTCACCGCTACACAACACATTCCGCCTACCTCATTTACACTCAAGACCCACAGTTTCAATGGCAATTTTACAGTTGAGCTGCAAACTTTCACCACTGACTTATGGGTCCGCCTACGCACCCTTTAAACCCAATAAATCCGGATAACGCTTGGATCCTCCGTATTACCGCGGCTGCTGGCACGGAGTTAGCCGATCCTTATTCGTAAAGTACATACAATAGAGTACACGTACTCTTTTTTATTCCCTTACAAAAGAAGTTTACAATCCATAGGACATTCTTCCTTCACGCGACTTGGCTGGTTCAGGCTCTCGCCCATTGACCAATATTCC
>NZ_JAFNJD010000146.1:0-422 GCF_017368415.1 Shewanella sp. 4t3-1-2LB | reverse complement strand
ATAATGCTGACTGTTCTCAATCCGCCAGTGCTGGCGGATGTAGTGCCCAAGCAGTTTGTGGCGTGGGGACAACGAACTCACATAGTAACGGGTGTCTATCGTTGTTTTCCGACCCTCTGTACGATGTCGTTCTACTGCGATGATACTCCGAATGGTCGGCCATTTTTCCACAAGATTCTCTGGCAATTTTGCTTTGAGTTGGAATACATATCGTTCCTCTTTGCGACCATGAGCCTCTTGTCTGACTTCGGTGACAACTTGTTCTTTCTTAGCATCAAAAACAGCCTGAAACTGCGACTGAACAGCGTTCCAAAGTGTGGGCTGGTTCTTTTTGACTTGAACCACAACATGCGCCTTTTTCTCACTGATTTTTTCCAACGTTTCACGCTGACAATGCAAGGCATCTAGGGTAATTACTGCAC
>NZ_JAFNJD010000145.1:0-423 GCF_017368415.1 Shewanella sp. 4t3-1-2LB | reverse complement strand
ACTCTGGGAACAAGGGCATCCGCGTAACTTAGCGGTCAGTTGGCAACAGCTACATGGTTCAAATAAGCAGTGGAAAAAACGGTATGGTTACCATCGTCGGTCAATCTCAGAAACTGCCATGTACAGGGTGAAGCAACTACTCGGTGGCAGATTAAGCCTGCGAAATTATAACGCTCAGGTAGGAGAAACTTATGCGATGATGAGGGCGTTGAACAAGCTTACAGGGCTAGGCATGCCTGAAACTCACTATGTAGTTTGATATTTAAACGATTATGGGGGGGCTTTGTTCGCTGAATCGATTTAGGAAACATATATGGACGCACCTCATGATGCAATAGCCAATTAAAGGGTACGGTCGCTAACATATATCCGACGTCATTTTTGGCCAATAAATAAATGGCCTGCGCCATGATGTAATACGCA
>NZ_JAFNJD010000144.1:0-423 GCF_017368415.1 Shewanella sp. 4t3-1-2LB | reverse complement strand
GCGTGTACAAGAGTACACAAGCACCGGAGCGAGAAAACAATGCCGTTAGCGTGACAGCAGACAAGATAAGGTCGCTTAGCTCAGCTGGGAGAGCACCTGCCTTACAAGCAGGGGGTCACTGGTTCGAACCCAGTAGCGACCACCATTATCGAAGAACAGCTTTCCAAATGAATGTGTTAATAACGCAGGGAATTGTTTGGCTGACAAAGCCGTGACGAGTGAAGGGCGGAGTGTACAAAAGTACATGAGTACTGGAGCGAGGAAACAATAGCGTAAGACGAACAATTAACCAGTAAGAATTTGCTTGGTGACAATAGCATTGTGGTACCACCTGACTCCATCCCGAACTCAGAAGTGAAACACAATCGCGCCGATGGTAGTGTGGGGTCTCCCCATGTGAGAGTAGGTCATCGCCAAGCGCCT
>NZ_JAFNJD010000143.1:0-425 GCF_017368415.1 Shewanella sp. 4t3-1-2LB | reverse complement strand
GGAATCTTCGGCAATGGACGGAAGTCTGACCGAGCAACGCCGCGTGAGTGAAGAAGGTTTTCGGATCGTAAAGCTCTGTTGTAAGAGAAGAACGAGTGTGAGAGTGGAAAGTTCACACTGTGACGGTATCTTACCAGAAAGGGACGGCTAACTACGTGCCAGCAGCCGCGGTAATACGTAGGTCCCGAGCGTTGTCCGGATTTATTGGGCGTAAAGCGAGCGCAGGCGGTTAGATAAGTCTGAAGTTAAAGGCTGTGGCTTAACCATAGTACGCTTTGGAAACTGTTTAACTTGAGTGCAAGAGGGGAGAGTGGAATTCCATGTGTAGCGGTGAAATGCGTAGATATATGGAGGAACACCAGTGGCGAAGGCGACTCTCTGGTCTGTAACTGACGCTGAGGCTCGAAAGCCAGGGGAGCGAACGG
>NZ_JAFNJD010000142.1:0-426 GCF_017368415.1 Shewanella sp. 4t3-1-2LB | reverse complement strand
CTGTTTGCTCCCCGCGCTTTCGCGTCTCAGCGTCAGTATCCAGCCAGAAAGTCGCCTTCGCCACCGGTATTCCTCCCGATATCTACGAATTTCACCTCTACACCGGGAATTCCACTTTCCCCTCTGGTACTCAAGCCTGACAGTTTCAAATGCACTTCCCCGGTTGAGCCGAGGACTTTCACATCTGACTTATCAGGCCGCCTGCACGCCCTTTACGCCCAGTAATTCCGAACAACGCTTGCACCCTCTGTATTACCGCGGCTGCTGGCACAGAGTTAGCCGGTGCTTCCTTTGAAGGTACCGTCAAACGCACGAAGTATTAATCCGCACGCATTTCTTTCCTTCCGACAGGGCTTTACGACCCGAAGGCCTTCATCACCCACGCGGCGTCGCTGCGTCAGGGTTTCCCCCATTGCGCAATATTCC
>NZ_JAFNJD010000141.1:0-443 GCF_017368415.1 Shewanella sp. 4t3-1-2LB | reverse complement strand
GGCGAGTTGAAATACCGAATTAATAAAGCCTTGCAACGCTCGCAGTGGCATAGCGAAAACACGTTTAACCATCAGCGCTGTGGTAATGGCTAAGTCGCTAAATACGCGAGGGCGACCTTTTCCAAGTTGCTCGGCCTTGGCTTTCCACTGGGCGATAGCGTCCTCATCAATCCAGAAGGTCAGCGAGCCACGATTGATTAGGGCTTGGTTGTATTGCTTCCAGTTAGTTATTTTATAGCGAGGTTTTGGCACGGTTGAGGGGGTAGTTGATAGGTTATGCCGATCAGATCAGCGGCTACCGCTTTAGTTCAACCGATTTAGGAAACATATATGGACGCACCTCATGATGCAATAGCCAATTAAAGGGTACGGTCGCTAACATATATCCGACGTCATTTTTGGCCAATAAATAAATGGCCTGCGCCATGATGTAATACGCACCT
>NZ_JAFNJD010000140.1:0-453 GCF_017368415.1 Shewanella sp. 4t3-1-2LB | reverse complement strand
GACTGAACAGCGTTCCAAAGTGTGGGCTGGTTCTTTTTGACTTGAACCACAACATGCGCCTTTTTCTCACTGATTTTTTCCAACGTTTCACGCTGACAATGCAAGGCATCTAGGGTAATTACTGCACCATTAAGATTTAGGACATCGAGCATCTGACGAACGACACTGATTTCACCCTTCTTGTTTTTGGTTGGCTGCTGGCTAAGGACCAGTCCGTTTTCAGTATCGTAGGCAGTGACCAGTTGCAACGCAGTCTTTGAATCATTGCGGTAAGCGCCTCTGAGCACCTTGCCATCAAAGGCAATGATGGGCTTGCCAGTATATGTCCGCTGCTCATTTACCCAATTCAACAGCGCTTCAAGCAGTGATTCCACAACCACCGTACGCAAGATACGAGCGATTGTATGCCGTCGAGGAATACCATGATTAAATGGGCGGAATTTTTGTAGCCAA
>NZ_JAFNJD010000013.1:0-81090 GCF_017368415.1 Shewanella sp. 4t3-1-2LB | reverse complement strand
GTTATTTGCCTCTTTGACTTCGCTAAAAATCGAGGAAGCATTTAGCATGAGTAGATATACGGGCAAAGCCCTTTCATGAATGATAACCACCTACTGAAGTAGGTGGTTTTGGGCTGACAATAAAAAAGCGCCCGCAGGCGCTTGTTTATGAGTCAGAGTTTTATGTGGGTGGCGGGACGCAACGAGTAGAATTCGGTACCTTCATAGTAGCCGGGATGCGCATCGCTATTGCCCAGCATTGTTGCCGCTCGATAATAAACTGCCAGATCTTGCAAGGCCCCGGACAGATCCCAATCGGCCTGATATTCGTCGCAGGTGTTGTGATAACAGCCTTTCATGCGCTGTTGCATCTGCTCCTTGTATTTGGCGGTAGCCTCATCAATGGGCTCATTGCCACCTCCGGCAAAAACTGCTGGGACGCCATATTTGGCAAAACTGAAATGATCAGAACGGAAATAGCCACCAGATTCAGGATGTTGCTCACTTTTTACCTGGCGCTGCTGTTGATTAACGGCTGCAGTGAGATAGAGTTCCAGTTCAGATTTTCCTTTACCTACGATGGTAAAATCCTTGGTTTTACCGTAAATATTCGTACTATCAAGATTGAACACCCCAATGGTGTGCTCAAGCGGGAACAATGGGTGTTCTGCATAATAACGAGAACCTAATAGTCCCTGTTCTTCGCCTGTGGTTACCACAAATGTTACCGAGCGTCTAATCCCATGTCCGGCTTTGGCGGCCGCCGTAAACTGACGTGCAATGGCTAACATGCCAGCAACGCCTGGCGCATTGTCCATCGCACCGTTGAAAATCTTATCGCCTTCCAAGGTGTCATCTTTACCTAAATGATCCCAGTGACCGGTAAACAGGATGTGTTCATCGGCGTTAACCGTTCCTGGTAGATTTGCGACGACGTTGTAGCTCTCGCCATAGTTAGCACTGTTAGCAAAGCTAATGGTCGCCGTCTGCCCTAATGGTAACTGTGTGGGTTTGTGGGCTGCTTGGTTGATTGCCAAGTCTAATGCATGCCCCGCTTTAGCAAATACTGCCGTGGCGGCATCTAGGGTTATCCAGCCTTCTACTGTTACTCGTGGCTGCGCATTTTCAGTGACCAGATCTTGCTGTGGCCCGGTCCAACTGTGTTCCACTACCGACCAAGGATAAGACGCGGCCTCTGTTTGATGAATGATAATGGCGCCAACGGCTCCCTGACGACTGGCTTCTTCATACTTGTATGTCCAGCGACCGTAATAAGTCATGGCTTTACCGTCAAATTTTCCAGAATCTGGGTTGGCGAATCCAGGATCGTTTACCAAGATCAGTGCAATTTTGCCGTGCATGTCTATACCTTGATAATCGTTCCAACCGTATTCTGGCGCATTGATACCATACCCCACAAAAACCAATGGCGCGTTTTCAATATCCACGCGTTTAATATCGTGATGGCTGTTCAGGACAATGTCTTTACGGTATTGCAGCGGTATACCTGCCAGGGTGATCTGCTGCTGTTCGCTGGCGCTGTAACTGACCATCGGCACCTTTTGCAGGTAACTGCCATCAGGCCCTGGCTGCATACCGATAGACTTAAAGGCATGCACCAGATAATCCAGTGTCATTTGCTCACCATGGGTGGTTAGTGCGCGGCCTTCAAAAGCGTCAGAGGCGAGTGTTTTTATATCGTTGCGATACAGCTGTTCATCAAAATGAAAACCGACAGCGGCTTCGCCACTGTCGTGAGTGCAGCCAGCGACGAGCGCCAGCACACAGAGTGGAACCAATAAGCGCATAAAGGAACCTGTTAATAGTTGTTATGATACTGGTGCTTGCCGCACCTCAGTGTGCCGTTATGATGGCGGAAAAACTTTGGCTTCGACAACCTCCATTTGTAAGCCTAATGTTACATAATGTGTCAGTGGTCTGGAGCGACTTTTACACCACATCAATATCGATGGCGCTGTCAAACACGTGATTGGGGCGGAAGGGTTCCAGCTCTATATCTTCACGGCGGGTGACGCCGGTCAGTACCAGAATGGTTTCAAGACCAGATTGGAAACCTGCGAGAATATCGGTGCGCATATTGTCGCCAATGATAACGGTGTTCTCGGAATGCGCGCCCATGTGATTCAGTGCCGAGCGAATGATTAACGGACTGGGCTTCCCAACATAAAACGGCTTACGGCCAGAGATCACTTCAATGGGTGCGCATAAGGCTCCACAGCCAGGACTGTAACTTGGGCCGTGGGTATCTGGATTCGTGGCAATGAACCGCGCACCTTTGGCGATAAAAGCGGCGGCTTTGCGGATCATGTCCCAATGGTAAGTGCGGGTTTCACCAACGATGACAAAATCCGGGTTGATATCCGTGATGGTGAAACCGGCATTGTAGAGCTCGTGAATTAACGCGCCTTCCCCAATAACATAGGCTTTGGCATTGTTGTCGCCATTCTGTTGTTTAAGAAAATTGGCGGTAGCCATAGCAGAGGTATAAAAACACTGCTCGGGAATTTCTGGGATCCCTGCTGCCGCCAGACGATTTTGCAGATCTTTACCGGTTTGCGCTGGATTGTTGGTCAGCACCACTAGCGGATTGCCTTGTTGCAGTATTCGTCCAATAAATTTGTCACTGCCAGGCACTAATTTGTTGTCGTGCATAAGCACGCCGTCGATATCACAGATAATATTTTTCATTGCCATCCCATGCGAAGCATTACCGCTTGTTCTGATAACTTAACAAGTTACAGAAAAACAGGGAACCCGAAGGTTCCCTGTCACTGGATTAGTCGGCTGCATAACCGGCAGCACCTAGTGGCTGATTATCCAGCCAAGCTTTGCCGTCGAGCATTTTTAGTCGCCCCTCGGCAAACCATTTCACCACCAGTGGGAGGATAGCATGTTCCTGTTCGTGTACCCGCTCAGCCAGTAGCTCGACAGTATCATCATCAAATACCGGCACCTTAGCTTGCAGAATGACTGGGCCAGCATCCAGCGTTGGAGTGACAAAATGCACGCTGGCACCATGCTCTTGCTCACCGGCTTCGATGGCGCGCTGATGCGTATGCAGACCGGTAAATTTAGGCAATAACGAGGGATGTATGTTTATCATGCGCCCCTGATACGCCTTGACCAACTCATCGCTGAGAATACGCATAAATCCCGCTAGAACTATGAGATCCGGCTGCAATTGCTCAATGGCTTCGCTAAGCCGCAAATCGTAGTCTGCCCTTGATTCTTCAGGATTAACCATAACGTAATGACTAGCGATGCCTGCTGCACGCGCTCTCACTAAGCCATAGGCATCCGCTTTGTTACTGATCACCCCAACTACCTGATAGGGCGCTTTGGGCAAAGCCTGATCCATAATTGCTTGTAAATTACTGCCGTTGCCGGAAATCAGTACCAGGACGCGACACACCGACATTAAATGATCTCCACCTGTTCGGTAGCATCACTTAATGCCGCTATTTCACCAATATGCCAAGCATTTTCACCATTTGCGTTGAGTAACGCTAACGCTGACTCGAGTTGAGCAACAGGCAACGCGATCACCATACCGACACCGCAGTTGAAGGTCCGGTACATTTCGTGGGTGTCGATGTTACCGTTGTCCTGTAGCCAGTGGAAAATAGCCGGCCATTGCCAGGAAGCACCCTTGATCACGGCTTTGCAGTCTTCGGGTAACACTCGCGGAATGTTTTCCCAGAAACCACCGCCGGTAATATGCGCCATTGCATGCACCGTATGTTGTTCCAGTAATTTGAGGCAGGACTTCACATAAATTTTGGTGGGTTCTAGCAAATGTTCGATAAGAGGCTTGCCTTGCAGCAACTGCGCAGGATCTGCCTGGCTGACTTCCAACACTTTACGGATCAAGGAATAGCCGTTTGAATGAGGACCGCTGGAGCCGAGGGCAATCAACGCATCACCAGGTTTTACCTGGCTACCATCGATAATGGCTTCCTTTTCTACAACCCCAACACAGAAACCTGCCAGATCATAATCAGCGCCTTCATACATGCCGGGCATTTCAGCGGTTTCACCGCCAATCAAAGCACAACCCGACTGAAAACAGCCTTCGCCAATACCGCTGACGACTGCAGTGGCTGCGGTAACATCGAGTTTACCCGTTGCGTAATAATCGAGGAAAAACAGTGGCTCTGCCCCTTGAACAATCAGGTCGTTGACACACATAGCCACCAGATCAATACCAACGCTGTCGTGTTTTTTGTAGTCAATGGCCAGACGCAACTTGGTGCCAACACCATCAGTACCTGACACCAGCACTGGATGTTTGTATTTGGTGGGGAGTTCGCACAAGGCACCGAAACCACCAAGGTTGCCCATCACCTCCGGGCGACGAGTGCGTTTAACGACAGCTTTAATGTTATTGACCAGAGCGTTGCCTGCATCGATATCAACGCCTGCATCTTTATAACTCAGTGGGGTAGGGTTACTCACTTGATCCTCTCGGGTACGTGGTTATGGGTTTTAATGCGGCAATATTCTATCAGTTTGGCCTTACGGTCGAAAGGCAAAGATGGCGCAGGAGTGTACCGATAGGGTTCACGAATCGGCGCAAAACTGAAACTTTATGTTTTCCGCAACAAGTAAATCTACTAAAATCCCGACGATTTGCCTGACTCGTGCAGACCCTGCATAACCTGCCCTGGCAGGCATACCCGCCCGCAAAAACTCAGGAGAAACACAATGAAAGTTGTCGAGGTTAAACACCCACTGGTCCGTCACAAAATCGGTCTGATGCGCGAAGGCGATATCAGCACCAAGCGTTTTCGTGAATTGGCCGCCGAGGTGGGCAGTTTATTAACCTACGAAGCAACAGCCGATTTTGAAACTGAAACTGTGACTATTCAAGGTTGGAATGGTCCAGTAGATGTGGATCAAATCAAAGGCAAAAAAGTTACTGTAGTGCCCATTTTGCGCGCTGGTCTCGGAATGATGGACGGGGTGCTGGAAAATATTCCCAGTGCCCGAATTTCCGTTGTCGGCATGTATCGCGATGAAAAGACACTGGAACCTGTACCTTACTTTGAAAAGCTCGCCAGCGATCTGAATGAGCGCTTGGCCTTAGTGGTTGACCCAATGCTCGCAACCGGTGGTTCAATGATTGCGACGATTGACCTGCTGAAACAACGAGGATGTACCTCAATCAAGGCATTGGTGCTGGTGGCCGCACCAGAAGGTCTGAAAGCATTGGAAAAAGCCCATCCAGATGTCGAGCTTTACTGTGCGTCAATCGATCGTTGCCTCAATGAAAATGGTTATATTCTGCCAGGACTCGGGGATGCCGGTGACAAGATCTTCGGTACCAAGTAAGTGTGATAAGTGATGAAGAAGCCCGCATTCGTGCGGGCTTTTTTACGGTTGATTACAGCACCATTGCGGCAATCCAGCCAAATATCAGCAACGGAATGTTGTAGTGAATAAAGGTCGGGATGACGCTATCACGGATATGGTCATGTTGGCCATCCGCATTTAACCCAGACGTCGGGCCCAAGGTTGAGTCAGAGGCCGGAGAGCCAGCATCGCCGAGTGCTGCGGCCGTGCCTACCAGCGCAATTACCGCGGGGGGAGAAAAGCCAAAGTGCAGTGCCAGAGGCACATAGATGGTGGCAATAATCGGAATGGTTGAAAACGACGAGCCAATCCCCATGGTGATCAGCAGTCCCACCAATAGCATTAGAAACGCCGCCAGTGACTTATTATTGCCAATCAATTCGCCAATAGTGTTGACCAGTGTCGCCACTTCACCGGTCTGATTGACCACCGCTGCAAAACCAGAAGCGGCAATCATGATGAAACCGATATTGGCCATCATGCGTACGCCACGGTTAAAAATATCCTCAGTATCACTGCGTTTTAGCACGCCCGTAATGCTGAAAATCATAAAGCCCGCCAACGCACCAAAGATCATTGACTCAGTTGTGAGTTGCACCACTAGCGTGGTCAGTACCGCGACGGCTGAAATCCAGATATTGCGTGTACGTGGTGCCGCAGCTGTTAGGCCAACGCTGGGCTCGGGCATGTGGTAATGTCGCGGTTTGCGATAAGAGATGAACACCGCCACCAGCAAGCCAAGCAGCATTCCTGCTCCCGGGAGCAGCATCGCTTTGGGAATCTCTCCGGCACTTACGGCCAGACCATTATGATTGAGATTCGCTAGCAGAATGTCATTAAGAAAGATGCCACCAAAGCCGATAGGTAACACCATATAAGTGGTGACGAGGCCGAAGGTCAGCACACAGGCTACCAGTCGACGATCCAGTTGTAGTCGCGTCATCAACTGTAACAGCGGGGGTATCAGAATGGGGATAAACGCAATATGGATTGGCAGCAGGTTCTGCGAACTGATCGACATCGCCAACAGTGCCACCAATAGCGTTGCTTTCACTACGTGTGTATTGCGACTATTTTGTTCCTGACCCAATAGTTTAATCACTGAGCCAGAAATCAAGCTGGTCAGGCCGGAGTGCGACAAGGCTACCGCAAATGCGCCTAATAAGGCATAGCTCAGCGCTATCTGCGCGCCTCCCCCGAGTCCGGTATTAAATGCCGCAATCGTTTGATTAAGTCCTAAGTTCCCTAATAGACCGGCAACCAATGCACTGATGGTTAGGGCAATAACAACATTGACCCGCAAGACACTTAACAACAACATCAGGCTCACGGCGATAACAACAGCATTCATAAGCGAATTTATCGTTTTTGTTAAAAGGATATTCTCAGGAACTGCTAGGGTGCTGTAAAGCTTCTGATCATAAAATGCTTAAAAATCTTGAACTACGGCAGTTGTGGCGACAATCACTAAGCTAAAATGGGCGATATTTAGGCAACTTGACGTGCTACCCCTTGAAAAAGGTGATATCGATCATAAATAGGTTGTGAGTTAACCCGCAGGTTTTATAATGCCTGTTAGTTAAACAGGATTTGCAAGTCACTACTCAATCCATAGATGGAGGAAATATAATGGGCGTATTAGTTAGCCGTCCGGCCCCTGATTTTACTGCAGCAGCAGTACTGGGAACTGGTGAAATTGTTGACAGTTTCAACCTGACCGCCGCAATCAAAGGAAAACCTGCAGTAGTGTTTTTCTACCCAATGGACTTTACTTTCGTATGTCCTTCCGAGCTGATTGCTTTTGATCACCGTCTGGAAGAGTTCAAAAAACGTGGTGTTGAAGTTATCGGCGTATCCATCGACTCTCAGTTTACTCACAATGCTTGGCGTAACACCCCGGTGAATCAAGGCGGGATTGGCCCAGTGAAATACACACTGGTGGCTGATGTTCGTCATGACATCTGCAAAGCTTACGATGTAGAACATCCAGAAGCTGGTGTGGCTTTCCGTGGTTCATTCCTGATTGATAAAGACGGTATTGTGCGTCACCAGGTTGTCAACGATTTACCTCTAGGCCGTAATGTAGATGAAATGCTGCGTATGATTGACGCATTGCAGTTCCATGAAGAACACGGTGAAGTTTGCCCCGCCGGCTGGCAGAAAGGCGAAAAGGGTATGAAAGATAGCCCTGATGGCGTTGCTGCATATCTGGCTGAAAATGCGGATAAACTGTAAACATTATTGATAATAAAAAAGCTGCCATAGGGCAGCTTTTTTATTGGTAGGCACGGATCAGATAACGAGTTACTCGGTATCAGCCAAATAACAATAACCTAGTTCAATCAATTTCAGCAGCAGTTGCTGAATACTTTCGCGTTGCAGCATCAGCAGTGCTTGTTCACTCGCGACACTGGTTTGATTTGCCAGCATTTCGGCATAATCGCGGTCGGCGGCGGCAAACTCAAAACAGTCGCCATTGATAAACAGTCGGTTTTCGCTATCGTTTTCTAACAACAGTACTTTCAGACCACCAATCCGGCTGATTACCGCACCATCCTGTAACGCCTGTTGTAGCTCCGCGGCATCAAGGCGATCGGCCTCACATATATCCAGTTCAAAACGGTTCTGACTCAGCAGTTTGCCGAGCATTGTCTGGTAGGCAGCAGGTTGTTGTGCCAATGATACCAGCAAATCCATCAACCCTTGTTGTTGTGCGCTAGGCACCAAGCCGGGGGCAACAGGCTCCGTTGTGGAAGTAAAACGTTGCTGCCCTTGATTGCTGTCAATCAGATAATCGGCCATCGATGACAGTAACTCTTGCTGACTGGGTGCACGAAAACCGATGGAGTAGGACATCGCCAGTGTCAGAGTGAAACCTTGGTGGGGGAATCCTGGCGGAATGTAGAGCATGTCGCCAGGTTCCAGAATATCGTCAATAATCGGTTGAAAATTCTCAATCAATGGGGAAGTGGTAACGCCACCACGTTGCTGATAATCACCAATATCACCAACGGTCCAGCGACGACGTCCTTCGCCTTGAATGATAAAAACATCATATTGATCAATATGTGGCCCAACCCCACCACCCGGGGTGGCAAATGACGCCATCAGGTCGTCAAAGCGCCAGTCTGGCAGAAATCGGAAGGCTTCCACCAACGGCTGCGAGTCTGGATACCAGTGATTGATGGCTTGCACCAGCAGTTGCCAGTTTTCTTCGCCATATTGATCGTAATCTTCAAATGGGCCATTGATCACCTGCCAGTTGTTGCCTTGATCCTGGGTGACGACCACACGGGCAGCAACTTCTTCTTCACAGGCCAAGCCTGCCAGTTCATCAGCGGCAATTGGATCGGTAAACCCTTTGAATGCCTGGCGGAAAATTACCGGCTTTTTTTGCCAAATTTCGGTCAGGAATTTCTCTTTATCTATAGTGAGCTGATACATAATTCACTCATGTGGTTTAAAAAAGGCGGTACCTAGTGGCACCGCCTGATATGTTAGTTGACCGACTATTTCAGTTCATCAACAAAGGCTTCTGCCCGGCCAATATAGGTGGCTGGCGTTAGTTTTTTCAGTTCAGCTTTGACTTCCGCTGGTAATGCCAGATTATCGATGAATGCTGCCATCTGTGTTGCATCAATACGTTTGCCGCGAGTCAATTCTTTGAGTTTTTCGTATGGTTTCTCAATCCCATAGCGCCTCATAACGGTTTGTACCGGCTCGGCCAGCACTTCCCAGTTATGATCCAGTTCATCACGCAGATGCGCTTCGTTGACTTCCAGCTTGCTGATGCCTTTCAAGGTGGCCTGATAGGCGATAAGCGAGTGTGCAAAACCAACCCCAAGATTACGCAGCACGGTGGAATCAGTCAGATCGCGTTGCCAGCGAGATACTGGTAGTTTTGCTGCTAGATGCTGCATCAAGGCATTGGCAATACCGAGATTGCCTTCGGAGTTTTCAAAATCGATAGGATTAACCTTGTGAGGCATGGTGGAGGAACCAATTTCACCCGCAATGGTTTTCTGCTTGAAATGCCCCAGTGCCACATAACCCCAGATATCCCGGTCAAAGTCCAGTAACACAGTATTGAAGCGGGCCACAGCATCAAACAATTCGGCGATGTAGTCATGCGGTTCAATCTGGGTAGTATAAGGATTCCAGTGCAATCCGAGACTGGTGACAAAGCGCTGTGACAAGGTGTGCCAGTCTACTTCAGGGTAGGCTGACAAATGCGCATTATAGTTACCTACCGCGCCGTTGATTTTGCCCATGATCTCAACCGCTTCAATCTGTTTCATTTGGCGTTCTAGGCGTACCGCCACGTTAGCCATCTCCTTGCCTAACGTGGAAGGCGAGGCGGGCTGCCCGTGGGTTCGCGACATCAGTGGTACAGTTTTGTAGGCTTTGGCTAAGGCTTTCACCGCATCGACAATTTTGCGACAGTAGGGCAGTAGGACTTGGGCACGCGCTTCTGTCAGCATCAGCCCATGAGATAGATTGTTGATGTCTTCTGAGGTGCAAGCAAAGTGCACAAACTCACTGACGGCTTTCAGTTCAGCATTTTCGGCGATTTTTTCTTTGATGAAATATTCCACCGCTTTTACATCGTGGTTGGTGGTGGCTTCAATGGCTTTTACCCGCAGGGCGTCATCGACACTGAAGTTATCGCGAATATTGTCCAATAGCGCCAGAGCTTGTTCACTGAACGGCGGCACTTCTTCAATATCCGGACAACTGGACAATAGTTTCAACCAGTTGATTTCAACTTGAACTCGATATTTGCTGAGACCGTACTCGCTGAATATCCCCCGAAGTTCGGCAGTTTTATTGCCATAGCGCCCGTCAACCGGGGAGATAGCAGTCAGTGCGGAAAGATCCATTGTAAGCTCCTTGATGAACTTGGCTTTTAGTATAGGGTGAGGCTGTTATTGGCCGTATCGACGATAGCCTTACGGGAAAATACCAATTGTCGGCGTTTTCCTCCCAGTTGGCGCCAGAGTACGGCACTGCGCATCGCTGCCAGCAGCAGGGCGCGTATTTTATTTTGTACTTGTTTCTGTTGCAGAATATGGGGATTGCCGGAAATCTGAATTTTCGGCCCCAGATTGCTGATGATATCGCTGTAGATGTCAGCAATGTTGGCAATCACCTGTTCATCGGTGACGGCAAAGTGTTGTAACTGTCGACGAACTTGCTGAATACGCTCAGACATCATCGCCAAGGCCGCATGGTTGCGGCTGAGTTTACGCTCCAGCGCCAGTAGGCCTACTAGATAGCGGGTGATTTCCACATCTTTCTGATGATTATCGCCAAGCTGATTGATCACCCAACGATAGCCATTTGCCAGCACTTTCTTGTCAGGATAAATATCATCAATGCTGTCAGGATCTGTCACCATAATGGTATTCAGCGCCGCAGCCAACTGCTCGTCATCGGTCTCACCGTGACGGGCGATATACTGAACTTGAGCCACAGCCTGCAGCGTTGCTGCCAGTGCCATGGTTCTGTCATGCAGTGTGTTCACTGATCACTCTCTTATCAAACTATCTATGATGCCGCCACCTAAGCAGATCTCACCGTCATAGAATACTGCTGACTGACCTGGTGTGACAGCAGCGACAGGGTTGTCAAAGATCACTTTGATCTCATCTTCGCCATTATAGCGAATCTGACAATCAATATCGGGTTGCCGATAACGGGTTTTGACGGTTAACCGTTGTCCGTCAACCGGACCTCGGTGGTCGACCCAATGCAATTGATGGGCGATTAAGCCTTGTGACATCAAACGCGGGTGATTGTGCCCTTGAGCGACCACTAATACGTTGCGCTTGAGGTCTTTGTCAACGGTGTACCACGGCTCTTCACTACCCTCTTTGGTGCCACCGATACCCAGTCCTTTACGTTGACCAAGTGTATGATACATCAAGCCTTGGTGAGTACCGATCACTTCACCGTCTACGGTTTCAATGTTACCCGGTTGTGCTGGCAGATAACGGCTGAGAAATTCGCTGAATTTACGCTCACCGATAAAACAGATGCCGGTACTGTCTTTTTTATCTGCTGTCACCAGCCCCAGTTCTTTGGCTATTTCCCGCACCCGAGGCTTCTCAATATCACCGACAGGGAACAGGCTCCGAGACAGCTGCTCATGGCCAAGCGTGTAGAGGAAATAACTCTGGTCTTTATTACTATCTGCACCACGTAGTAATGTAGTTTTATCGTTAAGCTCACCACGACGCACATAGTGGCCCATGGCAATGTAATCGGCGTCTAGAATGTCGTCGGCAAAATCAAGAAACGCTTTAAATTTAATCTCTTTATTGCACATGATATCGGGATTCGGGGTGCGGCCCGCTTTGTATTCTTCCAGAAAATACTCGAATACATTATCCCAATATTCCGCAGCAAAATTGACAGTATGCAGGGGGATCCCTAGCTTGTCACAAACAGCCTGAGCATCCTGCAAATCGGCCGCTGCGGAGCAATACTCGGTATCGTCATCCTCTTCCCAGTTTTTCATAAACAGCCCTTCAACCTGGTATCCTGCTTGTTTGAGCAGATAAGCCGATACCGAAGAGTCGACGCCGCCGGACATGCCAACGATAACTTTTTTTGCGGAAGGATTAGGGTCGATAAATGTCATAAACGCTGATTCACCGTTAAACACAGACTGGATTGGTTTCTCCCAGTATCTTGCCAGCATAAAGCTGCAATGCACTGCTACTTGCCGCTCAAGGAGTTGATGGCAATTAGAGAAAAATTAACCCGGATAATTGGTCGCGTATTCTATCACGGCTTGACGCCTGCGGCTAATGTCAGAAACTGCCAATTGAGCAACGCTAGGTCATACCTTGGTCCACTGCGATAACTGTCGATGGCGGCGGCAACCAATGGACTACGCAGCTTGGCTCCCAGTGTGCAAATCTCATCATAATCTAGCCAGTGTGCTGCAGTGATATCACTGTCCTGCGGTATGGCTTGCTGACAATGTGGCAGTTGGCAGCAAAAGGTAAATCGCAGGAACGCCAATTCGCTATTAGCACTGTATTGATCAATACGCAGCAGGTGCTGCGGTTGTATCGTTAGTCCGGTCTCTTCATACACTTCTCGAGCACAGGCCATAAGCAGGCTTTCGTTGGCTTCAAGATGTCCGGCAGGCTGATTAAATTTCTGTGCGCCGTTAATCCATTCTTCTACCATCAGAAATCTGTTTTCGGCCTCAATAACACAGGCAATGGTGACATTGGGGCGATATCGCACCTTGTTTCTTGTAGCAAAATCATTCATGCCATAAAGCCTCAATCTGTTGCGCTGTTAATGACTGGGAGGCGCCGTTGGCCAACCGCTCGCCGCCGCAGTCCAGAGAGCATTTACCAATGGCATAGCGAATTAAACGCAGGGTGGGGTAGCCGACATGAGCAGTCATACGCCGCACCTGTCGGTTGCGACCTTCGCGGATTTGTATCTCTAGCCAACAGTCGGGAATGGATTTGCGTTCACGTACCGGCGGATCTCGCGGCCAGATGTCAGGAGCATCTATCCGCTGCACTCGCGCTGGAAGCGTTACACCATCCTTTAGCATTACTCCGTTACGTAACTGCTCAAGCGCTGTGTCACTGATCTCGCCTTCTACTTGGACCCAGTAGGTTTTGTAGGTGTGGCGAGTCGGAGCCGTCAGTTTCGCCTGTAATTTGCCATTGTTTGTTAGTAGCAATAGACCTTCACTGTCACGGTCCAAACGTCCGGCGGCATATACGTGAGGTTCATCAATAAAATCTTTGAGCGTCTTACGGCCTGCTTCATCAGTAAACTGGCACAAAACGTCAAACGGCTTATTGAATATAATCACTTTGGTATTTTGCTTGCTGACTACGGGCTTGCTGCTGGGCCGCGCCTGATTTGACATGGCACGGGGCATTGTGGAAGCGCTCCGATTGTGGCTATGCCTCGGGTGCTTGACTCTGGACGTCATGATGTGAAGACGGGATCTCAGGTAAAAATAAAGGAGATCTTATCATATCTGCGACATTCGTCTAAGGATTGCCATCGCCTGCCGGAATTTGAATCTTGGGCGGAATGCTCTATGATGTTCGCCAAAATGTGATCTGAAGCCCGTTTTTAGCGCGTGGATTTTCTTGTCGAACCGATTGATAGAAGGGCATTTTATTAATAGTTAAGACAAAGTTTAAAACGGGATGCAGTTGTCTCTCTTTCTTGCAAACGAACGTAGGACCCAAAATGACCGATAAAACTCCCACCATCATCTATACGGAAACAGATGAAGCGCCTGCGTTGGCGACCTTGTCACTGCTGCCTATCATCCAACATTTTACCAAAACTGCTGGGATCAATGTTGAAACCCGTGATATATCACTGTCGGGTCGCATTATCGCGGCTTTCCCAGAGCGTTTGACGGCAGAGCAGCAGATTGGTGACCACCTTGCGGAACTCGGTGCGCTAGCGACAACACCAGAAGCTAATATCATTAAATTGCCCAATATCAGTGCCTCAGTTCCACAGTTGAAAGCCTGCATCAAAGAACTGCAGGCGAAAGGCTATGCCTTGCCGGATTACCCAGAAGAGCCTGCAACCGAGGAAGAAAAAGAGGCTAAATCTCGCTACGATAAAATCAAAGGCAGTGCCGTGAACCCGGTACTCCGTGAAGGTAACTCCGATCGTCGGGCGCCGTTATCGGTCAAACAATATGCTCGCAAACATCCTCACTCTATGGGGGCTTGGAGTAAAGATTCTAAGTCCCATGTGGCTCATATGGACCACGGTGATTTCTATGGCAGCGAAAAATCGGTCACTCTGCCTGCTGCTGACACGGTCTCCATTGTGTTGGAGCAGCACGATGGACACAAAATTACTCTGAAACAAGGGCTTAAGTTGCTGGCTGGGGAAATCATCGACGCCTCGGTAATGAGTGTCCGTGAACTTAGTGCTTTTTATGAGCAACAGATCGCTGCTGCAAAGTCAGAAGGTGTGTTGCTGTCGCTGCATTTGAAAGCCACCATGATGAAGGTGTCTGATCCTGTGCTGTTCGGATACGCTGTCAAAGCCTATTACAAGGCGCTGTTTGCCAAACATGCCGATACTTTTAAAGCGATTGGTGTCGATGTTAATAACGGTTTTGGCGATGTGGTTGCTCGTATCGCCGAGCTGCCATCTACCCAGAAAGCCGCCATTGAAGCGGACATTGCGGCGATTTATGCGGCTCAGCCACCACTGGCAATGGTAAACTCCGACAAGGGTATCACTAACCTGCATGTGCCAAGTGATGTCATTATCGATGCTTCTATGCCCGCCGCTATACGCGCTGGTGGCAAGATGTGGGGACCTGATGGGCAGTTGCATGACATCAAAGCGATGATCCCGGACCGTTGCTATGCTGGCGTTTATGAAGAGGCTATCAATTTCTGTAAAGAGCATGGGGCTTTTGACCCGGCGACGATGGGCACTGTGCCCAACGTGGGATTGATGGCGCAGAAAGCAGAAGAGTACGGCAGCCATGACAAAACTTTCGAAATACCGGCTGCCGGGGTGGTGAAAGTGCTCAATGCTGTTGGTGAAGTGTTGCTGGCCCACGAAGTAGAGCAAGGCGATATTTGGCGCATGTGTCAGGCGAAAGATGCGCCGATCCGTGATTGGGTTAAATTAGCCGTGCGTCGTGCCCGGTTGTCAAATACTCCAGCGGTATTTTGGTTGGATGAAAATCGTGCTCATGATGCGCAGGTTATTGCTAAGGTCAAAGCGTATCTACCAGAAGAAGATACCAGTGGCTTGGATATCCAGATCCTGGAACCCAAGGCGGCAGCCCGGTTATCGTTAACCCGCATGAAAACAGGTCAGGACACCATTTCGGTGACCGGTAACGTGTTGCGCGATTACCTTACCGATCTATTCCCCATTCTGGAACTGGGAACCAGTGCCAAGATGTTATCTATCGTGCCGTTGATGAATGGTGGTGGCCTGTTTGAAACCGGTGCCGGCGGTAGTGCGCCTAAACATGTGCAGCAATTTATTGAAGAAGACCATTTGCGTTGGGATTCTCTGGGTGAGTTCTTGGCACTCGGTGCTTCACTGGAGCATTTGAGCCAGACCACAGGTAACGCCAAAGCCCAAGTTTTGGCCGATTGTTTGGATAAAGCGATTGGGGAATTCCTCGACTTAAATAAGTCGCCTTCACGCAAAGTCGGTGAAATAGATAACCGTGGTAGCCACTATTTCTTGGCGCAGTATTGGGCCAAAGCGTTAGCGGCTCAGGATAAAGATGTCGCCTTGCAGCAGCATTTTGCGCCATTGGCTGAAGCGCTGATTGCTAAGGAAGCACAGATTGTCGCCGAGCTAAATGGTGTACAAGGGAACCCTGTTGACATGGGCGGTTATTATCGCCCAGATCATCAGTTGGCAGCTGCCGCTATGCGCCCGAGTGCAACGCTGAACGCATTGATGACTGCTTGATACGTATGGCATTGGCAGTTATGACAATAGCTGCCTCTTAGCTTTTATTGCTCAAAATAAAAGGCGGGTAATTACCCGCCTTTATACAATATTTTCAGTTTTTACTTAGCGGGAGAAATGGACGAGGCATGCATGCCTTTTGGACCTTTCTCAACCTCAAATTCAACTGGCTGGCCGGCTTTCAGTGTACGATAGCCATCCATATCAATGGTTGAATAGTGCGCGAATACGTCTTCACCACCTTCATCAGGGCAGATAAACCCGAATCCCTTGGCGTTGTTGAACCACTTAACAGTTCCGCTTGCCATACATCTACTTCCTTCTTATGTCTGCATCCAACTAAACTGTCGACACTGAACATGGCCGACTGTTCACCACTCGCTGTACAGGATGTAAGCAGTTACATTGGAAGTCAAGTGTTAAATTAACAAAAAATCAACACTACATTTGGCCAAAATTTAAACCAGACGTTACTGCATACGCTATTGTATTGATATCAGGGATTGAATGCTGCGATGTTAGGCCATATTTTGTCTGATAATGGGCTTAGACAACTTTGTCAGAAGCGCGTTATAGTGAGAGCGAGATCAAGTTTATTTTCCAGCATGTCGCTAACTCAACCAATTGGTGTGGGTCGAGGACAGAGGCTAATATTGAAGTATGAGCAAAAGTGGTCAAATTGAACAACTGGAAAGTGGCATTGAGCAGGAGCTGCAGCCACCACCAATGTATAAGGTCATTTTGAATAACGACGATTACACACCTATGGATTTCGTCATAGAAGTTCTTCAGCTGTTTTTCGGTAAAAATGAACAGGAGGCCACCAACCTGATGTTGATGGTACACCATCAAGGTAAAGCAGTCTGTGGGCTGTATCCGTTCGGGATTGCTGAGACCAAAGTGGTTCAGGTAAATCAGTTTGCCAGGCAAAACCAACATCCGTTACTGTGTTCGTTAGAGAAAGCGTAAATAAGCTATCACTGTGGTTAGGGGGTGCGTATGCTGAACAAAGATTTAGAAGTGACCTTGAACCTGGCGTTTCAGCAGGCCAGGGATGCCCGGCATGAATATATGACGGTTGAGCATCTGTTGTTGGCACTTATCGATAACCCCGCAGCCCGGGATGCGTTGTTGGCCTGTGGTGCCAATATCGACAAGTTAAGAGAGGACGTCGCAGCATTTATCGCTCAGACAACGCCAGTGATCACTGATCTAGGCGATGATCGGGAGACACAACCAACGCTCGGATTTCAGCGGGTGTTGCAGCGTGCTGTATTTCATGTGCAGTCCTCCGGACGCAATGAAGTCACGGGTGCCAATGTGTTGGTGGCGATATTTAGTGAGCAGGAATCGCAGGCGGTTTATCTGCTGCGACGCTGTGATGTCACTCGCTTAGATGTGGTGAACTATCTCTCGCATGGCGTTGCTAAAAATGAAGATAGCAATAACAACCCTGCTCAAGAGAATGTTGAAGAACAGAGTGAAAATGCTGAAGAGCGCAGCATGTTGTCGCAATTTGCTAGCAATCTGAATGAGTTGGCATTGCAAGGCAAAATTGATCCGCTGATTGGGCGTGATAATGAAATTGAACGTTCGATTCAGATCCTGTGCCGCCGCCGTAAAAATAATCCATTGCTGGTTGGTGAAGCGGGTGTTGGTAAAACGGCGATAGCTGAAGGCTTGGCCTATCGGATAGTGAATAACGCTGTACCTGAAATTATCAAAGATGCTACCGTCTATTCACTGGACATGGGCGCATTGCTGGCGGGTACTAAGTATCGTGGCGATTTTGAAAAGCGCTTTAAGAGTCTACTCAAGGAGCTGACTTCCGATCACAACGCCATCCTATTCATTGACGAAATCCATACGATTATCGGTGCTGGTGCGGCTTCTGGTGGTGTAATGGATGCGTCTAATCTACTGAAACCGCTGTTATCATCCGGCAGTCTGCGCTGTATGGGATCAACTACCTTCCAGGAATACCAAAGTATTTTTGAAAAGGATCGGGCATTAGCCCGGCGTTTTCAGAAAGTGGATATTGTCGAGCCGAGCGTGGCTGAAACCACCAAAATTCTTGAGGGTTTGAAGTCCCGTTACGAACAGCATCACAATGTACGTTATACCCATGCGGCATTGGCCAGTGCCGCTAGATTGTCTGACCGCCATATCAATGATCGACATTTGCCTGATAAGGCGATTGATGTCATTGATGAAGCGGGCGCGCGCATGGCCATGATGCCGCAAAGTCGCCGTAAAAAGACGATTGGTGAGCCAGAAATTGAAGCTGTCATCGCCAAAATGGCGCGTATTCCAGAAAAATCAGTCTCATCTACCGAGAAAGAGATGCTGAAAAATCTTGAGCGCAACCTCAAAATGGTGGTGTTTGGTCAAGATAAAGCGATTGAAAGCTTGAGTGCGTCGATTCGTCTGGCGCGCAGTGGTCTAGGTAATGACAACCGCCCCGTGGGCAGTTTCTTGTTTGCCGGCCCAACGGGTGTTGGTAAAACCGAGGTGACTAACCAGTTAGCACAATGTCTTGGTTTGCAGTTGGTACGTTTTGACATGTCGGAATACATGGAAAGTCATACCGTATCGCGTCTTATCGGGGCACCTCCAGGATATGTGGGGTTTGATCAGGGCGGCTTGTTAACCGATGCGGTTATTAAAAACCCGCATTGCGTGGTGTTATTGGATGAAATCGAAAAGGCACACCCAGATATCTATAACTTGTTGCTGCAGGTGATGGACCACGGCACGCTGACCGATAACAACGGCCGCAAAGCAGATTTCCGCCATGTAACATTGGTCATGACTACCAATGCCGGGGTTCAAGAAACTGTACGTAAATCTATCGGCTTCAAGCAACAGGATCATAGCTCAGATGCAATGTCTGAAATCAATCGTATTTTTTCACCAGAGTTCCGTAACCGTTTGGATGCCATTATTTGGTTCAACAGTTTGGATATGACCATTATTGCCAAGGTGGTGGATAAATTCTTGGTAGAACTGCAGGCGCAGTTGGACCAGAAGGGCGTTACCTTGGAAGTCAGTGACGAAGCCAGAACCCTGTTGGCGGAGAAAGGCTACGATAAGTCGATGGGGGCCAGGCCAATGGCTCGGGTTGTCAAGGACCTGCTTAAACGGCCATTGGCTGACGAGATCCTGTTTGGCAAACTGGAGGCGGGTGGTATTGCCCGTGTTGATGTCAAAGACGGTGAACTCGATATTCAGATAGAGACCCTAGAAAAAGTCTCCTAACGTTTACTAACTCAACGCAAATGGCTGCAATAGGCAGCCATTTTTTATGCAGAAAATCCGGTACATCAGGCAATCGCAGGGTAATACCCGCCATAAACACTTATAGCAGTGCTAAAGTGCCAGGTTGTCGATGAAGAAGATGATTAGCGTGCGCGGAATACGATGCGGCCTTTGCTCAGATCGTATGGAGTCAATTGAACTGTAACTTTGTCACCAGTCAGAATTCGGATGTAGTTTTTACGCATTTTGCCGGAGATATGAGCAGTCACCACGTGACCATTTTCCAATTCCACCCGGAACATCGTATTTGGCAAGGTTTCCAAAATGGTACCTTGCATCTCAATACTGTCTTCTTTCGCCATTAATAAATTGTCCTGTTAGCCTGGTAGGTAAAAAACCGCCGTATCATGCCGCAAATTACCGAGTGTGTAAAGGGTTGGCGTCTGGACAATCATTTTTTTGCCAGCCGAGTTCGGTCAAAATTTCATAAGGACGGTACAATCGCTTATAGCCCATCTTCGGATGGTTATCTATCTGATATCCCATATAAAGATACTGCTTCCCCCAGAGTTTTCCTAATCTGCACTGATGGAGGATCATTAAGGCTCCAAGGGAACGCTTTTCCATTTCGGGTTCAAAATAACTGTAAACCGCCGATAGGCTGTCGGGCAGAATATCGGTCACTGCAACACCAACTAGCTGTTTATCAAGGTAGAGCTCAATAAAGTGCGGTGTTATCCACTGGCATTGCAGAAAATGTTGATATTGTTCCGGCGTTGGAGGATACATACTGCCGTCATGATGCCGCGCCCGAATGTAACGATCATACAGGGCATAATGTACTGGACTGTAGCTATTGGTTACGCGGACTTCAATATCGCGGTTATGTGCCAGTGTGCGTTTCTGGCGTTTAGATGGAGTAAAATCAGTTAACGGTATTCGCAGCGACTGACAGGCATCGCAATTAGGACAACGTGGCCGATACACGGCATCACCACTGCGACGAAATCCCATTGCCAACAGCCTTTCATAAAGTGGCAACTGCAATAGTTCTTGCTTGATGACCAGTAATTGTTCTTGGCGCTCGGCAAAGTAACTGCAACTGAACTCAGGGGTAATCCCCACGGCAACTGTTTGCGGATCAGAGTTCAAGATGTACCTCACTCGCACTCCAACTTCCTGGCATCGCTTCACCATCGCGATAACGATAAAGTAACGCTAAAAACTGTTTGCGCTCAATTGCTTTGGCTCCAAGAGATAACAGATAGGGATTCATTACCTGAGCATCGATCAGTTTGTAACCCTTTACCAGAGCATGTTGGTGCAAGGCGATAAACGCCGCCTTTGAGGCATTGGTTTCTCGGTGGAACATCGATTCACCACAAAATACCTGGCCCACATCCAGTCCATACAATCCGCCAATCAAGCGTTCACCTTGCCAGACTTCAAAAGAATGGGCGCGGCCAAGACGATGTAACTCTTGATAGGCTAAACGAATTTCGCTGGTAATCCAGGTTCCATCTTGTCCAGGACGAGGCATGGCACAACCCGCAACGACATCGGCAAAAGCATGATTGATGGTGATACGCCATGCTTTTTTTCTCAGATACTTACGTAAACTTCTGGCAATATTTACACTGCCGGGGACAAAGATGGCACGGGGATCTGGTGACCACCAAAGAATGGGATCATGCTGGTTAAACCAAGGAAAAATACCTTCGTAATACGCATTCAATAATCGTTGTGGGTGTAAATCACCACCAATAGCGAGCAAACCATTGGGATCCTTCAGTGCCAGCTCCGGCGAAGGAAATGGATCCGTTATATGATTAATAAAAGACAGCGAGTTCACGATTGCGTATTATTGGTTAACGGGCTTACCTATTAAATTAGCGGAAATCCGGCTATGTGGAAAACATTATTCAGTGTATTTGTGTTATCTGTAGTGCTGATAGCTTCAGCACAAGCAGGTTATGATCGTAATCAGGCCGTACCTGTTGAAAAAGTGTTGTATGGTCAAGTGGAGTCGGTCCGGGATATCACTCAACAGCAGTTGGTGGAAGATAAAAACAGCGGCTGGCGTACTTTTGGCGGGGCTTTACTGGGTGGCGTTATTGGCAATCAATTTGGCAGTGGTCATGGTCGTGACATTACTACAGTATTAGGCGCAATTGTGGGTGCTGGCATTGGCAATAACAGTGGTCGTGGCAGCTATTATCGGCAGACACAGTTAATTGAGCTGATGATACGCCAAGAAGACAACACACAGGTGATGATCATTCAGGATAAGGATCCTGGCATGCTATTTAACCCCGGTGATGAAGTCCGGGTTGTCTACTTAAAAGGCAGCGTGCGTGTTGATAAAGCCATGTAAAAATAAAAGGCGTCTGTAGCGACGCCTTTTATTATTCAATATGGGTCTCAGAAACCACGGGGTAACTGGTTGTTTGGGTTAGCCGCCAGTTTCTCGCGCCAGATTTCTTTAGGTGTTTTCCCGCCGTTACTGGTCGCGGTTGTTACCTGCTTTGTCACGGATTTTGCTGGTGTTTTAGGACTTGATGCAGATTTTTTGGTGTCTGGTGTCAGCATCAGTTCTAATTCGCTGAAACGTAAAGACTTTCCACCATCAATTTTGTACCAACTGCCGCTTTGTTCAATGGTGACTTTTTTGCCTTCTTTGGCACTGAGCTGAGCTTCCAGCTGGCTGATTACCTCTTCTTTAGTCAGTGTTGTCATAGCGTTAATCCATATTATTTCTTTAGTGACTTTAGCTTGTAACCGTAATTTTATCGGGCAAATTCTGTAAATGTCCAATTTACGGGCGGAAATTGTTGGAATGATTGTGTTTTCCCCAATAACTGAGGCAATAGCAAAGGCTGCAGCCCGCATCCTTTACCTGTGTTACCATCAATAGCAGCAGTTCTTCGTACTGGACAATAATATGCAACGAGCAGAACTAGAAACATATCTAAAAACATTTTTGCAGGTTGAGAAATTTCGGGATTACGCCCCCAATGGCCTGCAAGTGGAAGGCCGATCTCAGATAAAGCGAATTGTGACGGGCGTGACGGCTTGTCAGCCACTCATTGATGCTGCTATCTCCTGGCAGGCGGATGCGGTATTGGTACACCATGGCTTTTTCTGGAAAAGTGAACCGCAGGTACTGGTGGGTATGAAACAGCGGCGAATCAAGGCTTTGTTAGCGCACGATATTAATCTGTTCGCCTACCATTTACCGCTAGATGCACATCCAGATGTGGGCAATAACGTCATGTTGGCACATCAGTTGGGGTTACAGAAAACCCAACCGGTGAGTGATTTACCACAAGAGTTGCTGTGGCGAGGACAACTGTCACAAGAGATGTCTCCTGAAGGTCTTACTGAATGGATAACCAAGAGACTTGGACGGGCACCATTGCATTTGCCTGCCTCTAATACGGTTATTCGCGCTGTGGCTTGGTGTACCGGTGGCGCACAGGATTATATCGATCAGGCAAGTGCCCTTGGTGTTGATGCGTTTATCAGTGGTGAAGTCTCAGAACGGACATTTCATAGCGCCACAGAGCAGGGCGTCCATTACTATGCTGCGGGGCATCACGCCACTGAACGCTATGGCATTCAGGCACTCGGAGAACACTTGGCGCGGCAGTTTGGCTTGGAACACAAATTTATTGATATTGATAATCCCGTTTAGGACGATATGTTTGAATGATCTAAGTTGAATAATAACAACTGAATAATGATAAAGGCCGCAGTCGCGGCCTTTTCAATAGATAACGCAAAGTGACTTACTTCACTCGCATTCCAGGTTGTGCGCCTGCATGCGGTTCTAAAATCCATAGATCCTTACCGCCAGGGCCAGCCGCCAGTACCATGCCTTCAGACATGCCAAACCGCATTTTGCGCGGAGCCAAATTTGCCACCATAACGGTAAGCTTACCCACCAGATCTTCTGGATTATAAGCGGATTTTATACCGGCAAATACTTGGCGAGTTTCACCGCCAATATCCAGTTGTAGCTTCAGCAACTTGTCTGCTTCGGGGACCAGCTCTGCTTGTTTAATCAAGGCAATCCGTAAATCGACTTTGGCAAAATCATCATAGGCAATTTCGGCGCCGATGGGATCTGCTGTCAATGGTGATGCTTCAGGCTGTGGCGCGGTTGCTGTGGTTTGCAGATTCTCCTTGGAGGCTTCGACCATCGCTTGCACTTTATCCATTTCTACGCGTTGCATCATAGGTTTAAATGGATTGATAACATGCCCGGCAAGATCCTGACTTAAACCGTCCCAAGTGAGCTCCAACGCCAAGAATGCTTCCACATCGCTCGCCAGTCGTGGCAGCACCGGTTTCAGGTAAGTGCTGAGAATACGGAACAGATTGATGGCGTTTGAACACACTTCATGAGCGCGAGTCAAAGTTTCATCGGCTTTCACCAGTTGCCAAGGTGCCTCGTCAGCAACGTAGGCATTGGCCAGATCCGCTAACGCCATAATTTCGCGGATCGCTTTGCTGTACTCACGGTTTTCATACAACTCGGCAATCACTTCGGCTTTTGCAAGGAAAGTATTTTGCAGTGACTTATCGCTAACGGCGGCCAGCTTGCCATCAAAGCGCTTAGTGATAAAACCTGCGGTGCGGCTAGCCAAGTTAACCAGCTTGCCGACTAAATCTGAGTTCACCCGGCTGACGAAATCTTCTAGGTTGAGGTCGAGATCGTCAATGCCATTGGAGAGCTTAGCGGCGTAGTAATAACGCAGGTATTCTGGATCTAAATGGTCCAGATAAGTACGTGCTTTGATGAAGGTCCCTTTGGACTTGGACATCTTGGCACCATTCACTGTCACATAACCGTGGGTGAATACGCTGTTTGGCTGCCGATAACCACTGCCATAAAGCATTGCAGGCCAGAATAGACTGTGGAAGTAGACGATGTCTTTGCCGATGAAATGATATACTTCCGCGCTGGAGTCTTTGCCCCAGAACTCGTTAAAATCTAACTCTGGACGCTTGTTACAAAGGTTTTTAAATGAACCCATATAGCCGATAGGCGCATCCAACCACACGTAGAAATATTTACCGGGTGCATCGGGAATTTCAAAACCGAAATAAGGCGCATCGCGGCTGATATCCCACTGTTGCAGCCCTTGTTCAAACCATTCATTCAGCTTGTTGGCGATCTCGGTTTGCAATGAGCCAGAACGGGTCCAACTCTTCAACATCTCCTCAAAGGCGGGCAAATCGAAGAAGAAATGTTCGGATTCCTTCAGTACCGGGGTTGCGCCAGACACGGCAGAACGCGGATTAATCAGCTCTGTCGGACTATAGGTAGCACCGCAGTTGTCGCAGTTATCGCCATATTGGCCTTCCGCTTTACACTTCGGACAAGTGCCCTTAACAAAACGGTCAGGCAGAAACATCTGCTTTTCTGGGTCATAAAGTTGGCTAATAGTGCGCTGCTTGATGTAACCGTTGGCGCGCAGCTTTAGGTAGATTTCATTAGCAATTTCATGATTTTCCGGGCTATGAGTGCTGTGATAGTTGTCATAGCGGATATTAAATCCGGCAAAATCCGCCTGATGCTCTTGGCTTACTTCCGCAATCATCTGTTCCGGTGTCATGCCCATCTGCTGAGCTTTGAGCATGATGGGCGTGCCATGCGCATCATCGGCGCAAATGTAATAGCACTCATGACCACGCAGTTTTTGAAAGCGTGACCAGATATCGGTCTGAATATGCTCCAGCATATGCCCCAAATGGATGGAACCGTTGGCGTAAGGTAAAGCACTGGTAACGAGGATCTTGCGTTTAGAATCTGACATCTTGTTTCTAATCTGCTTAAATAGCCGTGAAAATAATGGCCTAGATACTAACCGATCCCTCAGCTATTTTCATCATGGTGTGAACTGGATGAAGTAAATCTATTCCAAATCAGCAGATAATTTCTGGTACACTTGGTCAACTTTATCTGAAGGGGATTATATTTTGTCTTCTGCATCTCAGGACTATCGTCTTAGTGACGCGCTTCTTGGTCCAGTACTCAACACACTTAATGCTTATCAGGATCCTTATCTTAAACAAGGACTGGTCGATGCCGGTTGTGTTACCAAACTGGCAATGAACGGTACGCAACTGCAGCTCGGAATGGTTTACCCCTATCCCTGTGAAACCCAATATCGAGACACTGTCATGGCGCTGACTCAGGCGTTAGCTAAGATTGACGGTATTGATGAAGTCGAAGCCGAGATGGACTTTAAAGTGAAGTCTTACTCTGCGACGGGCAATATCCTGCCAATCCCGAGTGTAAAACAAGTGATTGCGGTGGCTTCTGGTAAGGGCGGCGTGGGTAAGTCTACCACTGCGGTGAACTTGGCACTGGCGTTGGCGGCAGAAGGTGCCAACGTAGGCATTCTGGATGCTGATATTTATGGTCCGTCAGTCCCCATGATGTTAGGTGTTACTGATTTTCGGCCGTTGTCTCCCGATGGTAAGTATATGACCTGTGCCAATGCTCATGGCATCAGCGCTCAGAGTATCGGATTTCTGCTGACGGATGATCAAGCGGCGGTTTGGCGTGGTCCAATGGCGGCGGGTGCGCTGTTGCAATTGGTGAATGAGTCTTTGTGGCAAGATCTAGATTATCTGGTTATCGATTTGCCACCAGGCACCGGTGATATCCAACTGACATTGTCACAGAAAGTGCCAGTGAGTGGTGCCGTGATTGTGACTACTCCGCAAGATATTGCCTTGGCTGATGCGCAAAAGGGCATCTCCATGTTTGAAAAGGTCAATATTCCGGTGCTTGGTGTAGTGGAAAACATGAGTTTCTACCTATGCCCAGAGTGTGGTCATAAAGAATATCCGTTTGGCAGTGACGGTGGCGCTCGTATTGCACAGCGTTACAACGTGCCGTTGTTGGGGGCGCTGCCACTGAACGGCAATATTCGGGAAAATATGGACCAAGGTGTTCCGACCGTTGTGGCCGATGCTGACGGCGAAGTGGCCGCTATCTATCGCGATATCGCGCGTAAAGTGGCAGCTTCGTTAGCATTGCAACAGCAACAGAGTACGGTTTCTATTGCGATTTCTGAGGAAGAATAAAGCAGAATGAGCGCGGCCCATAGTGTAATAATTGGCATTGCCGGAGCTTCCGCCTCCGGCAAAAGCCTGATTGCCAGAACCATCTACGAGGAGTTGTGCCGAGATCTCGGCACCAACGAAATTGGGGTGATCAGTGAAGACAGCTACTATCGCGATCAGAGCCATCTGCCGATGGAACAGCGGGTGCTGACCAACTATGACCATCCCAAGGCGTTAGATCATCAGTTGCTGGCGCGCCATCTGGAAAATCTCAAAGATGGCAAGCCGGTTGAAATTCCCTGTTACAGTTATGTGGAACACACCCGCACTGGTGAGTCATTGCTGATGACACCGAAAAAGGTCATTATTCTTGAAGGTATTCTGTTGCTGACCGATCCCAAATTGCGAGATCTGATGGATGCGAGTGTCTTTATGGATACGCCGTTGGATATCTGCTTGATCCGCCGTTTGCGCCGGGATGTAGAAGAGCGAGGGCGTACCATGGAATCGGTGCTGACGCAGTATCAAAATACGGTGCGCCCCATGTACCTACAATTTATCGAACCATCCAAGCAATACGCCGATATCATCGTGCCTCGTGGCGGTAAAAACCGTATTGCCACTGATATTCTGAAAACGCGTATTCAGCACCTACTTTCGAGATAGTACGACCCAGGAGAACAGGGCCCAATGAGATTAACCGACATCGAAATTGAACAATGCCTTGATGATGGCAGTATCGTAATTGAGCCGCGGCCTGCCAGTGACGCTATTAGCGGCGTCAGTGTGGATGTCCGTTTGGGGCATCAATTTCGGGTGTTTAAAGATCACACTGCGCCCTATATCGATTTGTCAGGTCCGAAAGCTGAAGTTCAGTCTGCATTGGACAACGTGATGAGCGATCAGATAGACATTGCCGATGGTCAAGCATTTTTCCTGCATCCTGGGGAGTTGGCGTTAGCCGTTACCTATGAAAGTGTGCAATTGCCGGCGGATATTGTGGGATGGCTTGATGGCCGTTCATCGCTAGCACGGCTTGGGTTGATGGTGCATGTCACCGCACACCGCATTGATCCAGGCTGGAAAGGTAAAATAGTGCTGGAGTTTTTTAACAGCGGTAAATTGCCGCTGGCTTTACGGCCGATGATGACCATTGGCGCGTTGAATTTCGACAAACTTAATCATCCGGTTGCTAAACCTTATAATTCGCGTAAAAACGCCAAGTATAAAGATCAACAAGATGCGGTTGCCAGCCGCATTAGTCAGGATTGATTAGCGCTGATGGCGACGGTGTGGGTCAACGGTGAGGCTACTGAAAAAATCAGTGTCTATGACCGGGCGTTCACCTATGGCGATGGACTGTTTGCTACGATGGCTGTGGACGTCGCGGGGAAAATACAGTTTTTGTCTTGCCACCTGCAACGCTTGCAGCAGGGTGCTGCTCGGCTGGGGTTTCACTGGCACCCTTCAGAATTGTTATTGTCACTGCTGGCTGAAACCGCCAGTCGCTGTCCTTCGCATTGTTTGAAACTGCAACTGAGCCGCGGTAATGGTGGACGTGGTTATATGCCGCCAGCTGAGCCACAAGTTACCGAGGTTTTGAGTGTCAGTGCGCTGCCAGCACACTATAGCAAGTGGCGACAGCAAGGGATCAAACTGCAAACTTCCGCGGTGACACTGGCGAAGCAACCCTTACTTGCCGGTATCAAGCATTTGAATCGCCTCGAACAGGTGCTGATAAAAAGCTATCCGTTGCCCGCAGGAATTGATGATTGGCTGGTGCTCGACACTGATGGTAAGCTGGTTGAAACCTCAATGGCGAACCTGTTTTTAATCACAGAAACTGCCCAGGGCGGTTGGCTGGCGTTGACCCCAGCAATCAATTACGCTGGCGTGTCGGGTGTGATGCGCCAGCAGGTGATAATGGCATTGCTGGCAATGAACATTGATGTGCAGGTACAAGCTGTCCGCCGCGATTGCTTAAGTCGCGTATCGCATCTGTTTATCAGCAACAGTCTATGCGGTGTAGTGGATATCATTGGCGTGGACAGCTATCGTTATCAACCTTGGTCATTGAGTTCTCAGTTGAGGCAGCATCTCGCCATTCAGTTATGAAAAAATGGATCCTGATTACCGCTGCAACTTTTTTGACATTGCTAACATTACTGTTGGCTGTTGGCCTTTGGGCTTACCAGCAGACGCAAGTGTTCGGTCGCACGGCCTTAGCGCTGGAGTCTCCGCAGGAGTTGCAACTGGGGCACGGTACCTCTTTTCATCGGTTAGGGCAGGAATTGCAACAGCGCGGCTGGCTACAGTATGACTGGCGCTGGAAAATGTTGGGAAAGTTACAGCCGCAATTGACGGCTATTCGTTCTGGGTTGTACGAGGTTTTACCTCAGGATACGCCGGAGTCGTTACTGCAAAAGCTGGTAGCCGGTGACGAAAAGCGATTTATCCTGACGCTGGTCGAAGGTAAAACGATTAGTGAATGGCGGCAATATCTGCAGCAATTACCGCATCTGCAACAGTCACCGCAACCATTTTTGCAGGTATTGCAGCAGCAAGGTGATGATTCCGCCAAAGCTGAAGGTAAATTTTTTCCAGATACTTACCAATATCGAGCGGGTACCGAACTGACGACGCTGCTCACCCAGAGCTATCATAAAATGCAGCAAGAGCTACAGGCCGTCTGGAACGAGCGCGACCAAGGTTTGCCGCTGGAATCGCCCTATGAGCTACTGATTCTGGCATCCATTATTGAAAAGGAAACTGGCAAGGCAGAAGAGCGGCGATTGATTTCAGCCGTATTTATCAATCGCCTGCGTAAAGGTATGCGCTTGCAAACAGATCCCACCGTGATTTATGGGATGGGGGACGCCTTTAATGGCAATATCACCCGCAAGGATCTGCTTCAGGAAACGCCATTCAACACCTACCGCATTCATGGTTTGCCACCAACGCCCATTGCGGCTCCTGGGCGTGAATCCTTAATGGCGGCGGCGCATCCTGAGGCAGTGAATTATCTTTATTTTGTATCGCGCAACGATGGTTCGCATGTCTTTTCGGCAACGCTGGCGGAACACAATCGTGCGGTAGACCGTTATCAGAGAAGAAAGAAATAATGCAGGTTACGCTGAAAAATCCGGGCAAATTTATTGTCATCGAAGGGCTTGAGGGAGCGGGTAAGTCAAGCGCAATAGCCTTAGTACGCGATTTTATTAGCCAGTTGACGGGCCGGGAGCCCGTGTGTACCCGTGAGCCGGGAGGTACACCACTAGCGGAAAAAATCCGTACGTTGGTTAAGACCACAGATGCCAGCGATCCATTATGCGATGAAGCGGAATGTTTGCTGATGTATGCCGCCAGGGCACAGTTAGTCGCCAATGTCATTAAACCCGCTTTAGCTCGGGGCGAATGGGTGCTTGGCGATCGCCATAATCTGTCTTCACTGGCTTATCAAGGGGGCGGGCGTGGCTTAATGCCATTAGTGCAGACCATCAGCGCAGCTACTCTTGGCGATTTTAAACCTCAATTGACGCTTTATCTGGATATTCCACCAGCGCTCGGAATGGCTCGCGCTGCTAGTCGTGGCGAGCTTGATCGTATCGAGCAGCAAGAACTGGATTTCTTTGAACGTGCACGCGCTACTTATCTTTCATTGGCGGCGGCCGATAACACCATTGTGGTGATCGATGCTAGTCAGCCACTGCAACAGGTGCACCGGGATATTGTGGCAACGCTTGAGCAACGGTTGGGGAGTTAGTGATGTCCGCCAATCTGCCATGGTTGCACGATGCCCAACAGCAGTTCGCCGCACAGCGGCGGCAAGGGATGCTACCACATGCCATGTTACTGCCGTTAGCGGAAGCTGATGGCGGTGTGGCACTTGGGCAATACATGGCGGCACTGGCTTTATGTAACGCTCCGTTAGCCGATGAACCCTGTGGTCACTGTAAAAGTTGCCAATTAGTCAATGCTGGCAATCATCCTGATTTCCACCTGTTGCAGGCGGATGGAAATCAGATCAAGGTTGAACAGGTGCGGGGCTTATGTCAGTCGTTGATGAATACTGCACAACAGGGTGGCTTCCGGGTGGCATTGATATTGCGGTGCGAACGGATGACTGTAGCAGCGGCTAATGCCTTATTGAAAACGCTGGAAGAACCGGGAGCAGCAACATTGTTGGTGTTGCAGAGTGACAGACCAGCAGCCTTATTACCAACGGTTGTCAGCCGTTGCCAGCAAGTGCAGGTGGCACGGCCATCAGCAGTACAACTTAACCAATGGCTGCATTCGCAATATCCGCAACTTAATGAAGATCTGGCCTGGTGTTTGCCTATTGCGGGGGGCGCACTGCAACTGGCCCAATATGTAGCGGATGGCTATGCGGCTGAACTGAAAAAGTTGAAAACTGCCTGGCAGAAAAGCCTTGAGAGTGGTCATCTGAGTCAAAAGCTCAGTAACTTGTCTGCTGAGCAACTGTTTGACGCACTTAAACTGTTATATCAGGTGCTACAGGATGAAATGCACGCAGGACTACTTGACCCATTACAGCAGTCACAAGTCGCACAACTGGCGGCGAGGGTAATGAAGGATAATCAGCAACTGATGTTAATGGCGAATGTCAATTATCTGGCGCTATGCCAAAGTTATGTCTTAGAATACAAGAGACTGAAAAAATAAAAGTATCCTATGGTTGATCTGATCGTAAATTTTGACACCCTGCATCAGCTGTACCGTGCTTACATGCCGTTTATTCAGCCAGCAGGGTTATTTGTCACGACGACTGAAAGCCATTTCCTGGGGCAGGAGATGCGTATTGGCTATCGTTTGCCGGGAGCAACTGGTATTAACGAATTTCAGGGCGTGGTGGTTTGGATCAATCCCTTGGGAGCCTCTGGTGGCCGTCCCGCGGGCGTTGGGGTAAAAATTCTTTCAGAGGCTCAGGAACATAAACAACGTATTGAGAACCTGCTGTCCCGTGAATTGGCCTCGGGCGATTTGACCTGCACTATGTAGCGGGATATTCTTGCTTCCCTTTTGTAACTCCTTATGGGACTGATTGTGTTAGTTGATTCCCATTGTCATCTTGATCGTCTAAAAGCCGCGCCGGATCAGGATTCTCTTGCGCAAATCATTGCTGGCGCCAAAATGCGGGGCGTGGACTGGTTTCTCTGTGTCAATGTCAGGCAACAGGACTTTATCTCCATGCGAGATCGAATGGCTGCCTACCCACAAGTATTTCTATCGGCCGGGGTGCATCCGTTGGATGTAGAAGCGGGGCTGTCCATCGAACAATTACGGCAACATGCGCTTGACCCGAGGGTCGTTGCCATCGGCGAAACCGGTTTGGATTATTTTTATGCGCCGGAAAGCAAAGCGGCGCAGTTACAATGTTTTGAGCAACAGGTTGCGGTTGCAACTGAAGTCGGTAAACCCCTGATCATCCATACTCGTGATGCGCAAGATGATACGTTGGCCGTTTTGCGTAATGGACATGCGGAAAAATGTGGCGGGGTGTTGCACTGCTTCACCGAATCGTTGGAAATGGCACAAGCGGCAATGGCGTTAGGTTTTTATATCTCTGTTTCTGGTATTGTGACTTTTCGTAATGCCGATGCACTGCGTAGCGTCATTAAACAAATTCCTAAGGAACGACTGCTGGTTGAGACCGATTCTCCCTATCTGGCTCCCGTTCCGCATCGTGGCAAGGAAAATCAACCAGCGTATGTCCGCGATGTAGCGCAATTTGTTGCCGATTTACGCGGCGAACCCCTAAGCGAGCTGGCGGCCTATACCACGGATAATTTCTTTCGATTATTCCGCGATGCAGCGCTGTTAGCTGAGCATACTTAAGAAAAAAAGAGGCCCAAAACTATTCCGATTGTTTTGGGCCCAGGGGAATGGCTCATTAAGAGCCGTGCGCTTAAGTTGAGATATGACAGGATTGCGATCTCTGGTTGAATTTTAGACTATCATGTTAAAGCCACAGTAAAATGCTGTGGCTTTATTAGTTTATTTAGTAATAAGTAATACCCAAAATGAATAAATATGCCTCGTCATTTATTACGTACTACTGATATTGTCCCGAACCAGAACTCTTGGTAGTTGATTTTTAAGCTTGTTACCTAAGTGTTTGGCTAGACCTAATACTTGCTGTTGCCATAGCAGGACTCGTTCTCCCTGAGCCTTTGTTGTGGTCGCTAGGGTGATATCGCGTCCCATCATATATTGTTCCGCTTGTGCAGCATCTACCGTAATTGCCAATGTAGCGTCGATATCAAGCGCCATCACTGCTTCGTGCTGCAGTTTAATCCCATGTTTTTCTAGGGTTGCGATTTTAACGCCGATGCGTTGGAAGCGTACCTGTCCGATCAGCGTGACAAAACCTTCAGGAAACAGCCAGAACTCGCCATCTCGAACCCAAAGCCGTTCTTTGGGAAGCATTACGCCAATGATGTTCGCTACTTCATCACTGAGTTGCTGATATTGTTTGTGAGTTATGCGCTCAAAAGGAAAATTCTGCTGCAGTTTCGGCGGTTCTTGTCGGCGAGAAATAGACGCTGTTTTACGTATCCTTGCGACAAAAAAGCCCTCACTATCATATACCTGTGGCCAGATATGTAGAAAACCTTCATCTGTGGCTGTGCGCTCGGCTCCCTCGAATAAATTTGCCAGCGATTCAAACACAACCGCGTCGGTAAAAGTTTGTTTGAGGTGGTGACAGACTTTCTGGTTTTCGGTGCTATTAAGCGTACAGGTAGAGTAAACCAATACTCCCCCCGGCTTTAGTGCTAGAAACGCAGATTCAATGAGATCGCGTTGTGTGGCGGCAATGCTCTGAATTTCGTCTGCATCCCAATTTTTCAGTGCTAGTGCATCTTTACGGATGGTGCCTTCACCACTGCAGGGGGCATCCAGCAAAATTGCGTCAAACGTTTCATATAAAAACTCACCAAAGATCCTGGCGTCAAAATGTGTCAAGGCCGTGTTACTGACCCCCATGCGCAGGATATTGGCATGTAAGGCTTTAATGCGGCTGGAGGAATATTCATTGCTGACAAGCAAACCGCGATTATGCATCATGGCGGCAATCTGAGTAGTCTTTGAGCCGGGCGCAGACGCCATATCTAATACCGTTGCCATCGCAGTGTCATAGTGCAAAGCCATTGGTGGCAACATGGAGCTGGCTTCCTGCAGGTAGAATAGTCCTTGCAGGTGTTCCACGGTATTGCCGGGTTGTACTGGCTCCGGCACGGTAAACCAAAAACCATCGGGACACCAAGGAATAGGTTCAAACTGCCAGCCTTTGCTCTGCATCCGTGCGAGGAAACTGTCACTGTCGATTTTGAGAGTATTGACTCGCAGTGAAGGGCGCAGCGGTTTATCGCAGGAGGCAATAAAATCTTCCAACGATAGCGTTGGTGGTAATTCTTGCGCGATACAGTTGATAAAATTCTGATTTAATTGAACCATAACACTTAAAGCGGTTTTCTTTTCGGCGCGGCATTATAGCATGCAGTGCGGCTAAAATTGGGGTGGATTTGTGTTGAATCGGGTCTGGAGCCTGTTTTTTGTAGTAGCGCTGCTGGCTATTGTGCTGCAGTGCCTTACAGGTCACACCGCAGTGGTTAGCGAAGCCGTTACCGCCATGTTCGACAGCGCCAGTCTGGCGGCCCAGATTGCACTGGGCTTGATCGGCGTGTTGACCTTGTGGATGGGGCTGATGCGGGTTGGCGAAAAAGCAGGCGTGGTGACGGCGATTGCCTGGGTAGTGGAACCGTTATTGCGTAAGCTGATGCCGGAAGTTCCCAAAGGCCATCCGGCGTTTGGCAGTGTGACCATGAATCTTACCGCCAATATGTTAGGACTGGATAATGCCGCGACACCGCTGGGATTGAAAGCGATGCAGGATCTGCAAAGCCTCAACTCAGATAAGCAGACTGCCAGCAATGCTCAAATCCTGTTTTTGGTGCTTAATACCTCCTCGGTTACCTTGGTACCTGTGACGGTGTTTCTTTACCGGGCCCAACAAGGTGCGGCTGCACCGGCAGAGATTTTTTTGCCCATTTTACTGGCGACTTTAGGGTCTACGCTGGCGGGGTTGTTGATGGTAGCCTTGGTGCAGCGCTTACCGTTATGGAACCTTACTGTTGCTGCCTACGGTGTGGTTATTTTAGGGACGGTTTCCGCTGCAGTAGGGTGGTTGTTACATCAAAGTGCCGAGACAATTGGCGCGGTTTCCACCACGGTTGGTAATGGCGTGTTGTTGTCCTTGGTGTTTCTGTTTGTGTTGGTTGCCAGTATCCGCAAAGTTGCCGTATATGACGAATTTATTGAAGGCGCCAAATCGGGTTTTGAACAGGCAATTCGGCTGATCCCTTTTCTGCTGGCGATGTTATTGGCAATCGCCTTGCTGCGAGCATCCGGGGCGCTAGATTACTTGCTGCATGTTATCGCCTCGATAGTGCAGTGGTTGGGTTTTGATAGCCGTTTTGTTGATGCTTTACCGACAGCGTTGATGAAGCCGTTCAGCGGTTCAGGGGCGCGAGCCATGATGCTGGAAACCATGTCACATTACGGTGTCGATTCCTTTGCCGGCCGTTTGGCCGCGATATTCCAAGGAAGCACTGAAACAACTTTTTATGTTTTAGCGGTTTATTTCGGTTCCGTAGGGATCCGTCATGGTCGGCATGCCTTGGCTTGTGGTCTGTTTGCGGATTTTGCCGGCATTATCAGCGCCATTGCGGTGTGTTACTGGTTTTATGGTTAAAATAGAGCAGAGGCATCCATGATGCCTCTGCCTGATAAACTATTCACTTAGTTGTGGTCGCCATTGCAGCCAGTCAGCATCGGCTTTATCGTACACCGGTAAGGTTTGACTGGCATTGAGCGGCGCTGCCTGTTGGTTATTCAACTCAGTTACCACGCCAATACCACCTGCCAGAATGGTTTCCAGTGACCCTGTTTCTATCTGAGTGCCTGAAAACAGTCCCAAATCCACTTTGATGCCAGAAAGGTCGTAAAAACGACTGCTCTGATTCAATAAATGGCGATAACGCGCTGCAATACTGGCATTGAGCAATACTTCGTCGCCATTATCTTTAAGTCGATAATCAATTATTTGGCCTATCTGAATGCCACGGAAGAAAATACCCGTGCCATTTTTCACCGACCCGAGCGTATTACGACTTAGCAAAAGATGCAGTGCATCTTTTGCCATGTAATCATCGGTTAACCTAGGCACGGTGAATTGGGTGCTGTTATCGCTGGCATTGCCTGGAGTTGCCGCAATGAACGCGCCGGTCAGTAATGCTTCAGGATGCTCCACCCCTTTTAATGTTACCTGTGCCTGTTGCAGCTGGTACTGGCTATCCCGTTTGAGAAATGGCGCGGCATATTTGCCATAAAGATAGGCCTTGGCATCCAGATGCTTTAAATCGGCATTCAGCACCACCTGGGTAACTTCACCAATCTGGGTGCCCTGATAACGGATTGCTGCGCCAGTTCTTAGTGAACTATCAGCCGGTAATAGGAGGCTGATGGCTTGTGCTTGACTGCGTGCCAACGATTCTGAGTGGTATAGCCGTTGGCTATCGACTTTATGGCCATCTAGCTTGGCCAAGGCAATGCTGCCTTTTAGGACGCCGTTAAGGGGCGCCATTTGCAATTTCACGCCGGTGAGGCTGGCATCTACCGCCAAAGCCGGATTTTGCCAAAACACAATGTTCTTTTTCAGGAGTGGGGCAAACGTGCTGTCAATTGCCAATGTGACAGTAAACCGGTCTGCGGTTGCCTGCCAGTCCACGGCGGTCACTGTGCCAACCTGCATCTTTTTGTAGTACACCGGGGAGCCCGTTGTCACAGATGCTGCATCGTCACTGTACAGCGTCCACTTGATCTTATGTCCCTGCTGGTAAAAGGCATCGGCTTTGCTTGCGGAAGCGAATAGGGCAATCGGGTTAGCGGTATTTAGCGCTTTTTTATTCAGGCTATGACGCAAACTCACCACACCTTTGGTCAGTGTAGTGAGATCGCCGCTTTTAACTTCAACCCCGTCCAGAGACGCTTTAATGTCCAGTGGTGCTTCGGCAATGAAATCACTACCTGCAGTAAGTAGTGCCTTAAATTCTGGAAAAATTTCTGCCTGATATAACACCGCAGAAAAATCGTCCGCCAGCCTAACTTGGGTAATTTTGCCAATACTGACCTGACGGTAGCGAATGTCAGCGCCGCTGCTGATCCCAGGGTTTTCGGCTGCCGTTAAGGTAAGCATTATGGGTGTTTCACGCTCCAGCCTAGGGGCTGTATTTGCTAGAGGATATTGCGCTAACGGACTACCGTTGCCGGGCAAAAACTGAATTACATCGCCGCTCACCAGCCTACCAGCATGTTTAAATCCATTTAACGAAATATCCGCGCCTTCACGCCAGAATTTAGCATCGCTACCGAGTAGTTCGGCATAGGGTGCATCCAGTCGGGTGTGAATGGATACCGATTGAGACTCTGCTACGACATTTTCTACTTCACCGATCGTGACTCCGCGATATATCACATCCGTTCCGCGTTTAATGCCATCCGCATCTTTTGCAGTAAGTACAAAACGCACGCCGCCATTGGCTTCCTGCTGGCTGGCATACAATTTGTAGCCTTGGTTAGCTTCTGCTGCAGGTGAAGAAACTGGAGAACTGAAGTTAATCCCTCCAGCAATCAATGAGGCGAGACTGGCGGTATTCACTTTGATGCCGGAGAGCGAAGCATCAATCTGTACCCCGGATACATTCCAGAAGTGCGAGTCTTTGCGCACTAAAGTCGCATATTGTTTCTCAATGTAAGCTTTCAATAACACCTTGTGTTGTGGGTCAAGGCGGTAGCTGACGACTTCACCAACGGGAATTTGCCGATAAAACACTGGTGAGCCTACATCTAGTGAGCCTAATTTTTCGGCACTGAGTTCGATGACCAAACCATCGCTTCCAGGTAACACAGGCGGGGCTTCTTGCTCTGCCTCAAAATGGTCACGAAAATCACCATCACCGGGTAACAGCCCGATGTAGTTACCGGAAAACAGCGCATCTAGGCCTTCCACCCCGGTAATGCTGGCTTTGGGAGTTACTAACCAAAACTTGCTGTTTGCCCGTAGTAACGGCTCGGCGCGGTAGTCCATCAATAAGTCAACATTCACGCCCTTCAGTTCATCGTCAATGGATACATCCACAACCTTGCCGACATTAAGCCCTTGATAACGAACTAATGTTTTACCCACATCTATCCCAGTGGCACTCGGGAAATGAATTCGGACATCTATGCCTGATTCTCGAATACTTTTGACTCCGAGCCATGCTCCCAGCGCTAGGGCGACTATTGGTAATAGCCACACCGGGGAGAATAATTTCTTACGCACCACTTTGGGTTGTTCAATTTGCGTCATCTTGCTGTTCCAACTGATCCCATAGCAGACGAGTGTCCAGCACTTTGGCTGACACCTGGGTAAACAAAATCACCAGTGCAAATGCCGTTGCTGCTGGTGCCGGCTTGGCATCCAGCAACTGGCCCATATTCACCAGTGCCACCGTAAGCGAAATAACAAACAGATCAAGCATCGACCAGCGGCCGATCCATTCGATCAAGTGAAATCCCAGCATCAGTTTCTTCTTGGAAAATTTTAGATTGAAACTGATTGCCGACAAATAGATACCCAGACCGATAATCTTCAGCCAAGGCACGAGAATACTTGCCGTAAACACAATAACAGCTATAGGTAACATATCGGAATGCACTAGGCGCAGGATCCCAGAGAAAATGGTGTCGTGAGTCACACGACCACTCTTCGTCAACGTTGTAATGGGGTATAGATTGGCGGGGACCAACAAAATAGCGGCTGTAATCAACAGTGCCCAACTACGTTGCAAGCTGTTGTAATCACGCAACTGCAGTTTAGCGCCACACCGAAGACAACAGCTTTCAGTAGTGTTATTAATCTGACCACAATCGTCGCAGCGACACAGCCCCAGATCCTTGCCCTGTACACTGTTATTCGCCTTCATTGAGGTAACTCCACATATGCTCCAGCTTGTATTCTCTTAGCATAAACAGCACTACCAAGAACAACATAGTAAAGCAGAAGGTGCCCATTCCGAAATAGACATCGGCGAAATCAGACAGTTGGAACGAGGTTACCAGAAAACTGATGACATAAATTTCCAGCATGGACATCTGTGGCAACAGTTGATGATAACGCAGTAACAGCACAAAGAATTTTCGGCCACTATTAAAACGGTAGAGCCGATTCTTGATGATCACCATTTGAGCCAGCACTGAGCTGATGAGTAACCCCGGGCCGACAACAGCCCCTATAAGTACCGCCAGTGCTACAACCCAATAGCCTTGTTCGGCCACCGCCAGCGCGCCCTGCCACACTGTGGTAGTCCGAACGCTACCGATAAAATGCATTTCTAATACCGGCAGTAGCATCGCCGGTATATACAGGATCAGCGCCGCAATACACATTGCTAGCACGCCATCAACTGCGCAGTAAGGAGTGTCATATAGCGGTGTCTGACAACGGGGGCAAATGGCTCTCACACCCGAAGGCAGCGCGCGGCGACTAACGGCCAGATCGCAGGCACGGCATAAAATCACCGAACAATCAGGGCTCAGCCGTTCATCATTTGAGTCAGACAGAGAAGACATACTTCTCCGGGTATCTGTGCGCATAAAGTTAAGGTTATCGGTTGTCAGCACCAAGTTTACTGACGCGATGTTAGCAGATACTGCGAAGTTCTTGCATCTTCGAGCGTAAATATGTCACTCTAAATACTGTATGTTTACACAGTGTGAGGAAGATCATGGCGGTTATTACCCAGTTTGTTGTGGTCAGAGAAGGGGTGGAAAAGATGACGTTTACCTCCAAGAAGGAAGCCGATGCATATGACAGAATGCTGGACATTGCCGACAACCTAATACCCTTTATTCAGGCAAGTGAAGCAAGCATAGATGATGGAGCAGCAGAAAAGCTTGCTTTTTACATGGCGTCAAATAAAGATACGCTGGCCGCGCTGCTGAAAGGTAGCCCGGCAACCGCAGCCCCCATCGTAAAAACGCCTAAAAAGAAAGCATCTGCTGATGCTTAATCCAGGAATCGAAAATGAAACCTCAGTTGTACAACACCCTTAATCGTCAAGCCGCCGCATTGCTCGATGGCGAAACAGACTTGATCGCGGGGATGGCGAATTTCTCTGCATTGCTCAATGAACATCTGCAGCATCTGAACTGGGTCGGTTTTTATCTAGTAAAAGGTGAACAGTTGGTATTGGGACCATTCCAGGGCAAAGTTGCCTGTAACCGCATTCCAGTTGGCAAAGGTGTGTGTGGCACCGCAGTTGCTCAAAACAGTACCCAGCGCGTGGCAGACGTGCACCAGTTCGACGGGCATATTGCTTGCGATTCAGCGAGTAATTCGGAAATTGTGGTGCCAGTACGGCAAAATGGTAAAGTGATAGCGGTATTGGATATTGATAGTCCACTACTGGCACGTTTTGATGCAGAGGATCAAGCCGGGCTGGAAACGCTGGTGGCTACCTTAGAAAGCTGCCTGTTTGCTTAAAAGCCGTTCGATTTTGTGCATTTGATAGTCGCATTCGGTGCGGCTCGGCTTATAATAGGCCCCTTGAGCGCGCAGCCTTGGCAATCGTGTCTCACAATTGTTAAGGTTAACGAATCCTTTGGTAATTACTGAAGGCATGCTAATTTTTAGGTTATCCTCCGGGATAAAAAGAACTAACGACCGGGCCAGCGCTGTCTGTGTCCCCTGTAATTCGTGGAAGTAATATGGAATCAACAGAAAAGTTGACCGACACCAATGCCATTCTGGCGTATTTATATGAAACCTTTCCTTTATGTTTTATCGCTGAAGGTGAAGCCAAACCCTTAAAAATAGGATTATTCCAGGATTTGGCAGAACGGTTGGCCAACGATTCCAGAGTCAGTAAAACCCAGCTGCGGGTCGCTCTGCGGCGTTATACCAATAGCTGGCGTTATCTGAAGTCACTCAAGGAAGGTGCACAACGGGTGGATCTGGACGGTAAGCCCTGTGGCGAACTGGAACAAGAACATATCGAACATGCGCGTGCCATTCTGAAGGATAGTCAGGAAAAAGCGAAAGCTCGTCGTGCTGAAGTGGCTAAAGCGGAAGGCCAGAACACTGCTGATGAGAAGCCATCCAAGCCTGCTAAAACCAAAGCGTACCGTAAACCACGCGTTGATACCGATAGCAAAAAAGTTGCTATTCCTAAGGCGGCCACTCGTACCCCAGCGCCACAGCCTACAGTTAAGCTTACACCTGCCACCTTGTCCAAGTTGAACCTAGGGCAACGGGTTAATGTCAAACTCGGGGTTAATCCGGTTGCTGGCATTATCCAGAATATCAATAAAGATGATATTCATGTGCAGTTGGATTCTGGGTTGACTGTTAAGGTTCATGCAGAACATATTCTGCTTTAGTGCCGAAATCCAAGTAAAGATAAAGGAGTAACTTGCTGATGCGAAAGATTATTATAGCAGCGTCACTGGCCAGTATGCTGTTGGGAAACACGGCGCTTGCTATATCACCGACAATTCCGGTCAGCGAGTTACCTGATCTCCATCAGGAGCCGCAACATCAGGTTACCAGTAAGCGGGTGGCGGGGTTGTTCACCCGTTCTCACTATCACCGTATTGAATTGGATGACGCGTTCTCCAAGAAGATCTTTGATCGATTTCTGGAGCAACTTGATTATCGGCGTAATGTGCTGTTACAAAGTGATGTCGATAGCCTTCAGCCCTATGCGACTCAGTTCGACGATATGATTAAAACCGGTGAACTGGAACCTGCATATAAGATGTTTCATCTGGTGCAGCAACGCAGCTACGAGCGTTTTGCCTATGCGCTGAGTTTGTTGGACAAAGACAAGCCGATGAATTTCGATGTGCCTGGTGATAAGTACGTATTTGACCGTAAAGATGCTGCTTGGCCGAAAACGGAAGCCGAATTAAATGAGTTATGGCGCCAGCGAGTGAAATATGACGCCCTCAGTTTGAAGCTAACCGGTAAAACCTGGCCAGAGACAGTGGATATTCTGCAAAAGCGCTACAACAACGCGATTAAGCGGATGAAGCAGACCAATAGCGAAGATGTGTTTCAGGGCGTCATGAATGCGTTTGCCCGCAGTATTGAGCCGCACACCAGCTATTTGTCTCCACGTAATGCTGAACGTTTTGAGATGGAGATGAATCTCAGCCTCGAAGGTATCGGCGCCGTGTTACAGATGGAAGATGATTACACTATCATTAAAAGCTTAGTCGCAGGTGGTCCAGCGGCCCTTAGCGGCAAACTTGCGGTTGATGACAAGATTGTGGGCGTCGGCCAGGAAAATGGTGAAATGGTCGATGTCATCGGATGGCGTCTTGATGATGTGGTTGAGCTGATTAAAGGCCCCAAGGGCAGTAAAGTAACCTTGCAGGTATTGCCCAAGAAAGGTGGCTCTAACGCTAAGCCGTTCATTGTGACCATGACCCGTGACAAGATCCGTCTAGAAGATCGGGCCGCCACCTCCAAAGTGATTGTGCCTGAACAAGGGCCCTATGCTCACCGTAAAGTAGGGGTGATAACGGTCCCCGGTTTTTACATGAACCTGTCAAACGACGTGGCTAATGAGTTACAAAAACTGCAGGCTGACAAGGTCGAAGGTATCGTTATTGACTTACGCGGTAACGGTGGTGGCGCATTGACAGAAGCCACACTGATGACCGGATTATTTATTGATCAAGGGCCGGTGGTACAGATCCGTGATGCCAGTGGTCGCATCAGTGAAAACAGTGATAATGATGGTAAGACATATTATGCCGGTCCGCTGACGCTGTTGGTTGACCGATATTCTGCATCCGCTTCAGAGATTTTTGCTGCCGCATTGCAAGACTATGGCCGGGCGCTGATTGTGGGTGAATCCACTTTTGGTAAAGGTACTGTGCAGCAACACAAGGGCTTAGGCCGGATTTACGATATGTACGATAAGCCAATCGGCCACGTACAGTACACTATTGCCAAGTTTTACCGTATAAACGGTGGCAGTACGCAACGTAAAGGTGTAACACCGGATATTCTATTCCCGAGTGCCTTGGACGCGGGTGAATATGGCGAGTCTGAGGAAGATAATGCCTTGCCATGGGATCAGGTTCCGCCAGCAAACTATCAGCCGCTCAACGAAATTACTAAGCCGCTGATTGCCAGCTTGGAACAGCGCCATGAGCAACGTGTAAAAAATAGTGTTGAATTCAGCTATATCATGGATGACATCAAGGAGTTCAAGAAGCATCACAAAGAAAAGAGTGTCTCACTGGTAGAAAGTGTACGCCTGAAAGACCGTGAAGACGAAGATGCCAGAGCTCTGGCGCGTCTGAATGAACGGCGTCAGGTGCATGGCCTACCAGCGCTGAAATCTCTGGAAGATGAAGATAATGTCAGTGAGGCAGAGAAAAAGATTGCCGAGCCAGACGCCTTCCTCAACGAAGCCGTGGATATCACGCTGGATATGGTGGATTACGATAAAACCGCCAATAATCGGCTTCATTGATTTCTGTGAGAGAAAAAACGCGCTGATAGCGCGTTTTTTCTTCATTCAGCGTTAAGCTGAATACTCAGTACTAACATCATTTGTTTCATTCATTTTGTCGTCAAGGTCTGCTCTTATGTCTCAAAATGTCAATCAGCCCGCCAGCAAACGCCTGGCCGATTATCAACCGCCTTTGTTCTTAATCCCAGAATTATCGTTATCATTCAGGTTAATCCCCGACGCGACAATAGTGACGGCTACCAGCCAAGTGCGGCGTAACGGTGATCATCAGCAGCCTTTGGTGCTGGATGGCGAAGAATTAGATTTGCTGAGTGCCAAGGTAAACGGTGAACCTGTGGCGGTGACACAATTGCCTGGAAAACTGCAATTGGAGACGCACCTAAATGAGTTTGAACTGACACTGGTAACGCGCATCAACCCCCAGGGTAACTCCAGCCTTGAAGGGCTTTATATGTCTGATGGTGCTTACTGCACCCAGTGTGAAGCCGAAGGCTTCCGTCGCATTACTTACTTTCTCGACCGCCCAGATGTGCTGGCCAAATACAGTGTGCGCATTGAAGCGCCGCAATCCTTTAAGTATCTATTGAGCAACGGTAACAAAGTTGACAGCGGGGAACTGGCCGATGGCTGGCATTTCGCGTGCTGGCAAGATCCGTTCCCCAAGCCTTGCTACCTGTTTGCGCTGGTTGCCGGAGATATGGACCTGCTGCAAGACAGTTTTCGCACAGCAAGTGGCCGCGAAGTGAAGCTGCAGGTATTTGTCGATAAAGGCAATCTGCATAAAGCTCACCACGCCATGGCATCATTGAAGAAAGCGATGGCCTGGGATGAGCGTCGCTTTGGACTGGAATATGACCTCGATATCTACATGATTGTTGCCGTAGACTTTTTCAACATGGGGGCGATGGAAAACAAAGGCCTGAATATTTTCAATACCAAATATGTTCTGGCGGATCGCGAGAGTGCTACCGACGATGACTTCCACGGTATTGAGTCAGTCATTGGTCATGAATATTTCCATAACTGGACTGGCGATAGAGTCACTTGCCGCGATTGGTTCCAATTGAGCTTGAAAGAAGGGCTGACTGTATTCCGTGATCAGGAGTTCAGCTCCGACGTAGGTTCTCGTCCGGTAAATCGCATTCATGCGATCAAGGTCATCAAAAACCAGCAATTTGCCGAAGACGCGGGGCCGATGTCGCATCCCATTCGGCCGGAAGAAGTGATTGAAATGAATAACTTCTATACCGTGACGGTTTACAACAAAGGCGCCGAAGTCATCCGTATGATGCACACCTTGCTTGGTGAAGCTGGATTTCAGGCGGGCATGAAACTCTATTTCGAACGGCATGACGGACAAGCGGTAACGTGTGATGATTTTGTGCAGGCGATGCAGGATGCCAGCGGTAAAGATCTGACACAATTCCGCCGTTGGTACAGCCAGGCAGGCACACCACAAGTTGACGTGGACGATAGCTATGACGCACAGACGGGGAGTTATCGATTAACGCTGCGACAGCATACGCCACAGCGGGCAGGTGAAGCCGCAAAATTGCCACTGCATATTCCGTTTAGTGTCGAATTGCTGGATGCTCAGGGTCAATCACTGGCTAATCAAGTGCTGGACTTTACTGAAAGTGAACAGACTTTTGAGTTTCAGGAACTTCCCGCCGCAGTGATCCCTTCTTTATTGCAGGATTTCTCGGCACCAGTGCGTTTGTCATATGACTTCACCATTGAACAACTGCTGGTGCTCATGGCCAGTGCCAGCAGTGAAGTGGCACGCTGGGACGCGTCAGTCACACTGTTTAGTCGCGCAGTGTGGGACAACGTTAGTCGGTTACAGCGGCAGCAGAGCATGCTGCTTGATAATCGAGTGATTGATGCGTTCCGTGGCGTTATTTTGAGTGCTGAGCTCGATCATGCGTTGGCTGCGGAAATCTTGAAGATGCCTTCTGTGGCTACGCTGATGGAACAAGTCACGCAAGTGGATTTGGATGCGTTGCTGTGTGCCCGTGACTATGTCATAGATGCTATCGCCACAGCTTGTGAAGACGAAGCGCTGGCGCGTTATCAGGTGTTGCATGGGGTTGATGACGCAGGCAGTCGTGCATTTGCCAACGCTTTATTAGTGTTGTTAGCCCGTGGCGCCGATGGCCATGAAGCGCTGCTGCAGCAACAGTTTGCCCAAGCTAATAACATGACAGCAGCACTGGGCGCACTGAGTGCTGCGGTTGAAGGTAACAGTGATTGCCGCGACGCTTTACTTGATGCTTTTGAACAGCGTTGGCAGCAGACACCATTAGTCATGGACAAATGGTTCTCCTTGCAGGCAAATATCAATGCCCCAGAGGTGTTGCAACGGTTGCAAAAGTTACAGCAGCATTCGGCATTCAGCATGGGGAATCCCAACCGTGTCCGCTCTTTATTGGGCACATTTGCGGCGGCCAATATCGCCCAATTCCATCGTGCAGATGGGGCGGGTTACCGCTTCATGACGGATATTATCAAGCAACTCAACGGCAGCAATCCACAAGTGGCTGCTCGGATAATCACACCGTTGATCCAGTTTGGTAAACTGGACGCGGGTAGGCAGCAACTGCTTAAGCAATGCTTGCACCAATTACTGGAATTGCCTGCGTTGTCACGTGATCTCTACGAAAAAGTCAGTAAGGCATTACAGGCTTGAAATGCCTGTAAGAAGGGATAAACAATGGAGTTCTATTTCCGACTTAATTTGAGCTTTGAAGAGTTTAAGCCATATTACCAAGGCATGGCAGAAGCTGTTCAAGTGCGGGATATCCATGGCAAGATCCTGCAGATAAACGGCCGTCATTTTAGGCAATTTCTTAGCGCCGATGGGATCCACGGTCAGTTTAAGCTGGTTGTTGATAGACAAGGAAATTTTCAATCCATTACACGGATATAATACTGTTTTACAGTGTGTTAAGCCCTGAGCGATGATCTCGGGGCTTTTTTTTGTGTAATTTGCACAGAGACTCGGCTGTTATACGTCAATATTTTTCACAAATACCGTATATTTTTCAGTCATAATTAAGCGTTACCTTACGTAAAGGTTAATTTTATTTATAAGTTAAAAAATATAGAGTAAAAGCTTAAAACGTTTGAATGAGTACCAGTATTATTGTTGTGGGTTTGCACATTTTTTAATCCTTTGAATATCATCCGGTTATATGTATTTTTAAGTTGTCAGACCAATTTACATTCAGTCATTTCAAAAATTTCCTCGTTGTTTTACACATAAAAATCACTTAAGTGCCCAAAAAGTCTAATATTTTGTGACTTGCTAGGCGCCGTTAATTGTTGTAACTCTAATGTTACCTGCCGGCTAACTAGATGTTGGTTCTCAATCTTAAACAACGCAACCGGTAGGGATGGAGAAGCTAACATGACGATGAAAACAACGTTCAAAAAGTCGGTGGTCACATTGGGGGTGATATCGGCACTGAACCTAGGGCTACTATCTTCAGCAGCAGCCGTGTCCTTTAATTGGGGCGAAGTCGAGGGTTCATTTGATTCAACCTGGACCTTGGGTGCCAGTTGGCGGGTTGCGGGTCGCGACTGGGATGGCCAGATCGGTAAAGTGAATCAACCGCAGTTTGATTGGCGCGGATATTCAGCATTTGGCGATACTCGCTACACTGCCGCCGAAATCTGGGCTCAGCCTGGGTCATATTCCAGCAACAATGACATGAGCAACCTGCTGTATGCCAAGGGAGACACTACCTCAGAGATCTTCAAAGGCTTGCACGAGTTACAGTTGAAATACCGTAACTATGGGGTGTTTGCCCGAGGTATGTATTTTTATGATCGTAAACTCAATAACGGCGATTTTGGTTACACCAATCCGCTAACAGGCAAGGAATATGATCCTTGCGCCGATAATCGTGCCAGTGAAGTGCAGTGTAAGGATATCCGACTGCTGGATGCCTTTGTGTACGCAAACTTTGAACTGAACGATGGCAAAAATCCACTGGCAGTTCGCATCGGCCAACAGGTGGTTTCCTGGGGGGAGAGCACGCTGATATCGCACGGTATTGCCGAAATAAATCCTGTGGACTTGAATATTTTGTATGTACCAGGTGCAGAGCTGAAAGAGGCTTTCAGGCCTCAGGGGATGATTTGGGCGTCATTAGGTGTCACTGAAAATCTATCGTTGGAAGCGTTTTATCAATACGATTGGGAGCCGATCTGGGTACCTGCTCCCGGTTCGATTTTTGCGACCAATGATTTTGTTGGCTATGGCGGTTATTCGCAGAACGCGCAATTAGGGTTTAATGCTAATCCTGATATCAATCTCGATTTCGTCGAGCAGGAATATAGCTATCTTGCCAACCTTATTGCCAGCGGTGCCCCCGTATCTGCGGCAACACTGGCACAGATGGCACTGGCTTATCCAACGAAAGTCACCTTGGTACAAGATGAAGCTAAACCCAGTGATAGCGGCCAGTATGGTATTAAGGTCAATTATTACGCACCAGAGCTGGGTGAAACCGAATTCGGTTTTTACTTCATGAATTACCACAGCCGTAGGCCACTTATCAGTGGTACGGCGGCCAATTTTACCACTTCGGCACTGATGAGTGATTTAGCTGTATTGGGGCAGAATGCTGGTCAGATAAACCGTCAGCTGTTGCTGAGTTTGCAGAGTTTCTCTAAAGCACAGGTGGTTTACCCTGAAGATATCAAGCTTTATGGATTCAGCTTTAATACCTTGGTAGGTGACACCTCGGTGGCGGGCGAAATCGCTTATCGCAAAGATGAACCGTTGCAGATTGACGATGTGGAGTTGCTGTTTGCGGGAATGCCACAGCAGTTGGCCAATGCTGGACTTCGGCCTGATCTCAATGGCATTTCACAGATGGACACTGTGGCACCCGGGGAAACTGTTGATGGTTTTATCCGCCGCGATACCACTCAGGCGCAGGTGACATTAACCCATCTGTTTGGCCCAACACTGGGCTTTGACAATCTCACCATGTTGGCCGAGGTGGGCGGTGTCTGGATTGGTAATATGCCAGGCTTTAATGAGCTACGTCTCAATGGCCCAGGCACCAGTCGTAGTGGTGGCAATCCTGATATGCCCGGAATAATTCAGGCGCTGCAAGATGGGCCAGAGACCAATCCGTTCCCTACTGCCTTTGCTTGGGGTTACCGTTTGGTGGCGAAAGCCGATCTGAACAACCTGTATGCCGGGATCAACGCTTCGCCTAGAATCGTGTTTTCGCACGATGTTAACGGGATAACACCAGATCCGCTGTTTTTGTTTACCGAAGGGCGTAAATCGGTGGCATTAGGGATCAGTTTTGATTACCAGAGCCGTTGGGGGGCAGATCTGTCTTACAACAACTTCTTTGGTGGCGTGGGAACCACCAATGCCATGGCTGATCGCGATTATATTTCGTTCAGCATTAAGTACTCGCTGTAAAGAGGACAATAACGATGAAAGCTATGACACAACTGACAGCGGTTGTCATCATGATGCTGGGGAGCAGCGTGCAGGCACAAGTGTCCGAAACCGAGGCCGCCAGATTAGGCAAGGATTTAACGCCCTTAGGCGCTCAGATGGCGGGCAATCAAGACGGCTCGATTCCTGCTTGGACCGGAGGCATTACCAAACCGCCAGCAGGTTATCAAAAAGGTATGCATCATCCGGATCCATTCCCAGATGACAAGCCATTATACACAGTCACCAGCGCCAATTTAGCTCAATACAAGTCGTTGTTGAGTCCTGGACAGCAGAAACTGTTTGAACTGTATCCCGATAGTTTCAAGATGCACGTATATCAGACCCGTAGAACCGCATCGGTGCCCCAATATATCTATGATGCGACTCGCGCTAATGCTACATCAGCGGTGTTAGTGGCAGGGGGAAACGGTGTTGACGGTGCCGCGAAAGGGATCCCATTTCCTATTCCAGCCAATGGCTTGGAAGCCATATGGAACCATATTCTTAGGTTTCGCGGGGTCGATATTGCCACCCATCGCGGGCAGGCCGCACCTACAGCTTCTGGTGACTACACACTGGTAGAAATGGAGGAAGAAATTCGTTTTGAATATTCCCGCCCGGAAGAAACCCTGGAGCAGTTACGTAAAGATAACTTGATCTTCAGTTTCAAACAGGTTGTTACACAACCTGCGCGTCTGGCTGGGACTGCGTTGTTGGTTAAAGAAACCATGGATCAGGAAAAAGAACCCAGACAGGCGTGGACCTATAACACCGGACAGCGACGGGTACGTAAGGCCCCAAATGTGGCATTTGATACACCCGGAACCGTGTCTGATGGGTTACGTACCACCGATGACTTTGACATGTTTAACGGCTCGCCTTCACGTTACAACTGGGAGTTGCTAGGTAAGCAAGAGCTATTGATCCCTTATAACGACTACCGGTTGCATTCTGATAAATTGCAGTACAGTGACATTCTCAAGAAAGGTCATATCAATCCGGATGTGGTGCGTTATGAGAAACATCGGGTGTGGGTAGTCAAAGCGACTCTGAAAGAGGGGATGCGCCATATCTACAAGACCCGGGTATTTTATCTTGACGAAGACTCTTGGCAGATCTCTGTCGCAGATCTGTATGACAATCGCGATGAGTTATACCGGGTAGTACAAGCGCACGGGCTCAACTATTACGAAGTGCCGGTGCAGTGGAGTACCTTGGAGGTCTATCACGATCTGCAGTCACGCCGTTATCTGGCGTTGGGACTGGATAACCAGTCTCCGATGTATGATTTCGATGCCAAACTTACAGAAGCTAACTTCACCCCAGCGTCATTGCGCCGGGACGGGATACGTTAATTGTTAACTATGGGGCAGCAGGCTGCCCCTTCATTTAAGGCGACAAGATGAAGTTCTGCGTGTTGTTTTGCAGTGTTATCTGCGGCTTGCCGCTGATTGCTAGCGCGACCCCAAACGAACAGGGACAGCAGGCAATCACCAGTCAGTTACAGCCGCTGGCGTCAAAAGCGTTGGTGCTGGATATCAAAAATGCCGGTAATACGCTAGTGGCGGTAGGAGAACGGGGTCACATACTCCGATTAGCGGCAACCGGAAATTGGCAACAGGTATTAACTCCCAGTCGTAATCTGCTTACCCGCGTCACCTTTGTGGATGCTGTTAACGGCTGGGCAGTAGGACATGATGCCACCGTTATGCACAGTGACGATGCTGGGGCTACTTGGCAATTGCAGTATCGTTCGGAAGAATTAGCCCGCCCGTTAATGGATGTTTATTTTCATGATGCGCAGCAGGGATTGGCTGTTGGTGCCTACGGCCTGTTTTTGCGCACCCAAGATGGTGGTAAACATTGGCAGCGGGAATTTCATGACGAGCTGCTGAACGCAGATGATGCACAGTATCTGCAACAACTGAAAACGGATGATCCTCAAGCTTATCAACAGGAATCAGACTCTATACTGCCGCATTTTAATCGCTTATTACCGCTGAGTGATGGTCGATTGCTATTGGTGGGGGAAATGGGGCTAGTGGCCGTGAGCAACGATATGGGAGTTCATTGGCAACGGTTAATGTTTCCTTATGAAGGATCGCTATTTGCAGCAAAAGAATACAACGGGAAAGTCTATGTTGGTGGCCTGCGGGGCAACCTGTTTGCCAGTGATTTGTCATTACAGTCGTGGCAGTCCATTACATTGCCACAGAAGACGACCATCAATGGCATAACCCAAGTTGCTGGTCAACTATGGCTGGTCGGCAATAGTGGTGTGATTATCCGTCTGGATGCAGATAATCAGGCGCAACTGGTGCGGCAATTGAAAGGGGAAAATCTGCTGGCTTTGGCGGTCGCTCCTAAGGGTGGGCTGTGGCTTGCCGGGACTAAAGGCCTACAACCTATAACATTAGAATAACGGGTGTGGTATATGCTGGAAAAACTGGTTAACGGCCTTGAAAGCTTCCTGTTTCGTCATCGTCTCTGGGTGTTGCTGTTTTTTGCATGTTGTACTGCCGCATTAGGCTGGCAAGCGAGCCAACTGCGTATGGATGCCGCTTTTGTCAAAAATATTCCGCTGGCGCATCCTTACATGCAAACTTATCTCAAACATCAACAGCAGTTTGGTGGTGCTAATTCGATCATGGTAGCGGTGGAAGACCGCAGCGGTGACATTTTCAATCCCGAGTTCTTTAAAGCACTCAAAGAAGTACATGATCAGCTGTTTTTTATTCCAGGTGTTGATCGCTCACAAGTGAAGTCACTGTATTCCCCCTCAACCCGTTTTACCGAAGTGGTTGAAGACGGCTTTACCGGTGGACCGGTGATCCCGGCAGATTTCAGCACGTCACCAGCAGGGCTGCAAAAGGTTAAGGAAAATATTGAAAAGGCTGGGATTGTCGGCAGATTGGTAGCCAACGATTATTCCGCGGCAATGATCAGTGCGCAATTGCTAGATTTTGATCCGCAGACCGGGGCCCCTCTCGATACGCTGGCATTCGCAGATAAGCTGGAACAGCAACTGCGAGACAAATATCAAACACCGCAAATTCGCATCCATATTATCGGTTTTGCCAAAATGGCTGGTGATGTAGCGGAAGGCGCACGAGGTGTGTTGTTGTTTTTTGTGATTGCACTGTTGGTGACTGCCGCCATGGTGTATCTATTCAGCCGTTCAGTATTGCTAACGGTGCTACCGTTAACCTGCAGTTTGGTGGCGGTGGTGTGGCAGCTTGGACTATTAAATCTTATTGGCTTTGGGCTCGATCCCATGTCGATTCTGGTGCCTTTTCTGGTATTTGCCATTGGTGTCAGTCACGGTGTGCAGATGATCAACGCTATCCGCCAACGGGTAAGCGCTGGCATGACCAGCAAACAGGCGGCTGCGGCGGCGTTTCGGGCATTGTTGGTGCCTGGGGGCGTTGCGTTATTGTCTGACACTGTTGGTTTTATGACATTGCTGACCATCGACATCGGCATTATTCGAGAATTGGCTATCTCTGCATCGCTCGGTGTTGGCGTTATTATTCTGACCAATCTAGTGTTGCTACCGTTGGTGATCTCTTTTGTGACACTACGAACGGCACCGACGACCAGCGCTGTGTCTCCGGCCAAAGTCTGGCAGCGTTTAGCGGGATTTGCGTCACCGCGATACGCATGGCTGATTATTTTGTTGACGGTGGCACTCTACGGTTTTGGTCTGACTCAAGCCAGCCGTATGCAGATAGGGGATTTGCAACGTGGTGCGCCAGCGTTACACGAATCTTCCCGTTACAATCAGGATACTTTTTTCATCACCGACCATTTTGCCATCACTACTGATGTGATGAGTGTGATTGTTGAAGCTTTCCCAGAAGCCTGTACCTACCACGATGTATTACAACGCATCGATGATTTTGAGTGGTATGCCCGTAATACCCCTGGCGTGGAGTTTACAGCCAGCATCAGCTCCGTGGCGCGGCAGGTTAATGCGGGGTTTAACGAGGGTAATCCCCGCTGGTTAATGTTGCCACGCAATCCTGCCAGCTTGGCGCAACTGGTGTCACAGATCCCCACTACCAGCGGTTTGCTTGATGGCAACTGTTCGGTGATGCCAGTGTATCTGTTCCTGCAGGATCACAAAGCACAAACCATTGATGGTGTTGTCGCCAAGGTAAAGCAGTTAGCGGCCGATATGGATACCGACAAGGTTAAGTTCAAATTGGCGTCGGGTCCAGTGGGGGTGATGGCAGCCACCAATGAAGCCGTGGCTGCGGCGCAACTCCCGATGATGCTATACGTCTATGGTGCCGTGTTTATATTGTGTCTACTGAGTTTCCGTTCGCTCAGGGCCACCTTAGCGGTGATCATTCCGCTATATGTGGTATCTACCTTAGCGCAGGCATTGATGACACGGCTCAATATTGGCCTAACGGTAAGCACCTTACCGGTGATTGCTTTAGGGGTTGGTATCGGTGTGGATTATGGTATTTACATCCTATCGATCATGGCGCAAAAGTTGCGCGAAGGTATGCCGGTACAGCAGGCGTATCTGGATGCGTTGTGTGAACGTGGCAACGCCGTGATCTTCACGGGTCTGACCTTGGCTGTGGGGGTTAGTACCTGGTTCTTTTCGGCGCTTAAATTCCAGATGGATATGGGCATATTGCTGACATTCATGTTTCTGGTAAATATGCTTGGTGCCATTATTATTCTACCCGCATTAGCGGCGATTTTCTGGCCTAAACGCAAGCTCGGCAGCGGACAATAGTGACTGTCGATAACACCCATATTGCATAGTTTTTCAGCTTTTGCAGATATTTGGTCAAAACGCCGTCGATAGTATGGTCGACGGTTGGCTAACTGCTTTATATCACACTAAAATTTTCCTCGAAATGCGATGTGTTTAGTAATAAACTGCGGGCCACGACCTGGGTCACATTTTTTGGGTGGTTCAGGGTATTCGTCGAAGCATCCAATTACAAAAAAAGCGCTGCCATAGACGCTTAAGGAAATATTACCATGGCTTTGAAAGACTCAATGCCTTCAGTATTACTGGAGAATGTAGTTCACCTCATTCATTCCAAGGTTCCCAAAGCCCAGGCTCGTCAGGTAGAGCAGTTTGCTACTTGCCTTTATGCCCATATGTCGAAGGATGACTTGCTCGTCCGCAACGACAGTGATCTTTACGGAGCCATTCTGAGCCTTTGGAATTCTCTCTCTAACACTTCAGTAGGTCAGACTCACCTAAAAGTTTTCAACCCGACGCAAGCCAAGCACGGCTGGCAGTCTTCTCATACCATCATTGAAATTGTCCAGCCCGATATGCCGTTCTTAGTCGATTCGCTGGGCATGGCGCTAAAGCGCCTAGGCATCACTTCCCATATGATGTTGCATACCCCGCTGGCAATAGAGCGTGAAAACGGCCAGATTTCTGCGGTGACCCGGGTTAAGGGTAGCCGTGACGACAGCGACAAGGTGGCAGTATTTCTAATCGAGATTGACCGTCAGAGCAGTGATAAAGATATCCACCAGCTAGAAAAAGAGATAGATGCAGTGCTGAACGATGTTGCTGCAGCTGTTGACGACTGGCAGTCGATGACGGCAAAGCTCGATAGTATTATCAAGGAACTTCCGCAACGGCCATTCCCCGGTGATGCCAAAGAACTCGAAGAAGCGGTGAGTTACCTCAGCTATCTCAACGATCATCATTTTACCTTACTCGGTTACCGTTATTACGATCTGCGTCGTGTCGCCGGAGACGTAGAATTGGTACCGGATGTTGGTAGCAGCTTGGGGTTGATGAGAAAACCGGGCAAAGAGCAGCCTGAACATGGATTGATGTTGTCATCATTCTCTGAAACCGCTCGTCGTGAAGCCTTAAGCAGTTCGTTGCTGGTGTTGACCAAAGGTTCATCCAAGAGCCGAGTTCATCGTCCGGCGTATGTGGATTATATCGGCATCAAGCGCTTTGATAAGCAAGGCAATGTGGTAGGCGAAGATCGTTTTGTCGGCTTATATGCCTCTAACGTTTACAACCGCAGCCCTCGCTCCATTCCGCTGTTGGCCGAAAAGGTCCAGCGCATTATGGATCTTTCCGGGCTGGGGCCTCGTTCCCATGACTATAAAACCTTGCTGAACATTCTGGAAAACCTTCCGCGTGATGAGATCATTCAGGCAACCGTTGAAGAGTTGTCTCATGTGGCTCACGGTGTTCTGGAGATGCAGGATCGCGACAAACTTAAACTGTTTGTGCGCAAAGATGCTTTTGGGCGTTTTCTGTCTTGCTTGGTATATGTTGCCAAAGACCGATATAACACCAAACTCAGACAAGATACTCAGCGTATTCTCGCCGAAACTTTTAACAGTAATGAAGAAGTGGAATTCACCACTTATTTCTCCGAATCCTCTTTGTGCAGGACCCATTACATTGTGAAAGTCGACAACAACAATGATGTGGATGTAGACGTGGCTGCTATTGAAAACAACCTGATTGAAGCCGCCCGTTCCTGGGACGACAAACTTTCAACTGCACTGAACAACGCGATTGGTGAAGAGCAGGGTAACCGTTACTTTAAGCGTTATGATTCAGCCTTCCCGCAGAGTTACAAAAGTGATGTATTGCCTACCTCTGCGGTAGTCGATATTCGGCAGTTGGAAGCATTGGATGATGAACACAAGCTTGGCATGTTGTTTTATCAGCCGCAGGAAGCTGAACTGAAAAGTAACACAGTGCGGCTGAAGCTGTTCCATAAGGACGAACCGATCCCGTTGTCAGATGTACTGCCAATGCTAGAAAACTTTGGCTTACGGGTGATCAACGAACGTCCTTATGAAGTCGCTACTACCGATAGCAAGACCTTCTGGATCCTTGACTTCCTGATGACGGTACAGCGTTCAGCATCGGAAGATCTGACCGATAGTCAGGATCGTTTCCAGAATGCGCTGTCGTCGGTATGGCAGAAGAAACTCGAAGATGATGGCTTTAACCGCTTGGTGTTAGCCACTGGTTTATCGGGCCGCGAAGTTTCGATACTACGTGCTTATGCCAAATATATGCGTCAGATAGACGCGACTTTCAGCCAGGCATACATTGAAGAGACATTTAGCCGTTATCCGCAGATTGCTGATTCACTGGTGAAAATGTTCATCCGCAAATTTAATCCTAAACTGAAGACCCGAACCACTGGTAAGTTTGAAGAGCAAATCAGTCTGCGTTTGGAAGATGTTGCCAGCCTAGATGATGACCGCATTATTCGTCGTTATTTGGCGCTGATAAATGCCACTGTGCGGACTAACTTCTACCAGTTAGATGCAGCCGGTGAAGCCAAGGATTATATCTCCTTTAAGTTCGCACCGGATCAGATCCCGGAAATGCCAAAGCCGTTGCCTAAGTACGAAATTTTCGTCTATAGCCCACGGGTGGAAGGGGTGCATCTGCGTGGTGGCCGTGTGGCACGCGGTGGCTTGCGCTGGTCAGACCGTCGCGAAGACTTCCGTACTGAAGTATTGGGATTGGTAAAAGCGCAACAGGTGAAGAACACCGTTATCGTGCCGGTTGGGGCTAAAGGTGGCTTTGTCTGCAAACAGATGCCGGCAGATGGTGGTCGTGAAGCGGTATTCCAAGAAGGGCAAGAATGCTACCGGATCTTTATCCGTGGTTTGCTGGATATTACCGATAATATCGTCAATAAAGAGATCGTGCCGCCAGTTGATGTGGTGCGTCATGATGATGATGACCCATACTTGGTTGTGGCCGCCGATAAAGGCACTGCCACTTTCTCCGATATTGCCAACGCCATTTCGGTTGAATACAACTTCTGGCTTGGTGACGCGTTTGCATCCGGTGGTTCTAACGGTTATGACCATAAAAAGATGGGCATTACCGCCAAGGGCGCTTGGGAATCAGTCAAACGTCATTTCCGCGAAGTTGGGATCGATTGTCAGACCACTGATTTCACCTGCGTAGGTATTGGCGATATGGCTGGCGACGTGTTTGGTAACGGTATGTTGTTATCAGAACATATTCGCTTGCAGGCTGCGTTCAACCATATGCATATCTTTATCGATCCCAATCCTGATGCCGCTAAGAGCTTTGTCGAACGGCAACGGTTGTTCGACCTGCCGCGTTCAACTTGGGACGACTACAATCGCAAGTTAATCTCCAAAGGTGGCGGTATTTTCCTGCGCAGTGCTAAAGCAATTACTCTGACGCCGGAAATGAAAACCATGCTGGCAACAGACAAGTCGTCCATGACACCCAACGAGCTGATTAAAGAGCTGTTGAAGATGCCGGTAGATTTGTTGTGGAACGGTGGTATCGGTACTTATGTTAAGTCCAGCCGTGAAACTAACGCGGAAGTGGGGGATCGTGCTAACGATGCCTTGCGCGTCAACGGCAGTGACATTCGCGCCAAGATTATCGGTGAAGGTGGCAACCTAGGTTGTACCCAACTTGGCCGTATTGAATATGCGGCTAACGGTGGTCGCATGAACACTGACTTTGTCGATAACGTTGGTGGCGTCGATTGTTCAGACAACGAAGTTAACATCAAGATCCTGCTTAACAGCCTAGTGGCGGAAGGGGATCTGACGGTGAAGCAACGTAACAGTTTGCTTGAGCAGATGACTGACGAAGTCGCTGATATTGTGATTCAGGATTGCGAACAGCAGACTCGTACCTTGTCAGTGATCCAAGTGCATGCTGCTGAACAGTTGAAAGAGCATATTCGCTTTATCCATTATCTTGAAAAAGAAGGCAAACTGGACCGTGCATTGGAGTTCCTGCCATCCGAAGAGGAACTGACAGAGCGTCTGGCTAATAACCGGGGTTTAACACGCCCAGAACTGTCGGTGCTGGTGGCTTATAGCAAGATGCTACTGAAAGAACAGCTTGTCACACCAGAAGTTACGGATGATCCATGGTTGAGCCAACTGCTGGTAGACTATTTCCCGCACAAGTTGCAGAAACTGTATGCCGACAAGATGAGCATGCATCCGTTACGGGGTGAAATCATTGCGACCTCTTTGGCCAACGAACTGGTCAATGAAATGGGAATGAATTTTATCCAGCGTATGCAGGATGAGACAGGTGCCTCAGTTGCTGAAGCGACCATTTGTTACTCTATGGCGAGAGAAATATTCGGTATCGGTGAATTAATTCAGGCTATCGATGATTTGAATGGCGTTGTTCCCGCCGTGGTGCAGAGTGAAATGCTGCATCAGTTGCGTCGCAATATGCGTCGTTCAACCCGTTGGTTGTTGCGTAATCGCAATCGCAATCTGAATATTGAGCAGACCGTCGCTTTCTTTAAACCGGTGTTTAATGATCTGCGCGATAATATTCAGCATTACCTGCAAGAGAGTGAATGGCAGGGCATTGCCGATGATATTGCGGCACTGGAAAGGGAAGCAGTTCCAGCTGCTGTCGCAGGCCTGGTTGGTAAGATGAGCACGCTGTTCTGTGCCCTAGATATTGCACAGATAGCCCAGCAGCAGGATAAGGCGATAGCGCTGGTGGCCGAGACTTACTATAAACTCGGTGCCCGTATCGAATTACACTGGTTCTTGGAGCAGATTAACGCACAGCCCGCATCTAACCATTGGCAGGTGTTGGCGCGAGCAGCATTCCGGGAAGATCTGGATTGGCAGCAGCGTTCGTTGAGTTCTGTGGTGTTGCGCAGTTGCGCGGCTGAATGTGATGCAGAAGCGGTGATTGCACAGTGGATTGAAGCTCATCAGTTGTTGTTGGAACGCTGGTTCCTGATGCTAGCTGACTTCAAGACTTCAGGTGTTCACGAATTTGCTAAGTTCTCAGTAGCGTTACGCGAACTCAACCTGCTGATATTGCATTGTGAAGGGCATGGTTAACACATAATAATAACAAGAGCCCTGGCATCTGCCGGGGCTTTTTTTAGGTCTTAGGAGAATACATGTTTTATAAACTCGCGCAAAAGGTGATGTTTCAGATGGACCCGGAAATGGCACATAATTTTGCCATGACCGGGCTGAAAGCCACCGCCAACAATCCTCTCAACTGCTTTTATGCTCAGAAAATTGCAACTGCGCCAGTTGAATTTATGGGGGTGACTTTTCCCAACCCGGTAGGGTTGGCGGCAGGTATGGATAAAGATGGTGAAGCGATTGATGCCTTTGCAGCGATGGGATTTGGCCATATTGAAGTTGGTACAGTAACGCCTCGGCCACAACCGGGTAATGACAAGCCGCGACTGTTTCGTATTAAACCCGCAAAAGCGATCATCAACCGTATGGGGTTTAATAATAAGGGGGTCGATAACCTAGTTAAAAACCTGCTGGCGCGAAAATCCAAAGCTGTCGTTGGCGTCAATATTGGCAAAAATAAAGACACGCCAGTTGAGCAGGGGAAAGATGATTATTTGATCTGTATGGATAAAGTTTATCCATATGCTGACTATATTGCGGTAAATATTTCCTCTCCCAACACTCCAGGTTTGCGCACTATGCAATATGGTGAATTGTTGGAGGATCTGCTTGCGAGTCTTAAAATTAAACAGAAAGTGTTAGCTGAACAGTATAAAAAGTATGTACCTGTAGCGCTGAAAATTGCACCAGATTTGTCTAAAGATGAAATAGAGAAAATTGCTGATGCACTTATTCGCAATAAGTTTGATGGCGTGATAGCGACTAATACGACATTAAGTCGTGATGGTGTCAGTGGCCTGGCTAATTCTAATGAAACAGGCGGTCTTAGTGGCAAACCCTTAAATGAGTTGTCCACTAAAGTCATTAGGCAATTAGCACAATGTCTTAATGGTCAAGTGCCTATTCTCGGGTGTGGAGGTATTTTAAGCGCTCAGGATGCAATGACAAAACTAGATGCGGGGGCGCAGTTGGTGCAAATCTATTCTGGGTTTATTTATCAGGGACCAAAGCTGATAGAAGATATTATTGAAGCATATCGATCCAGAATAGCCAAATAAGATCCAATAGATGAAATATGATCAAAAAGGATCGTTATTCGATCCTTTTTTAGTTTAGTAGATCGGTTAACTTATTTTAGATCTGCAATATTAATTATTGAAATGTTGCGCAGAATATTTAAACTATATTTTGCTATTGAATAAAATATCATCTACTATCTGCCCATAATAATAAAGGTCGGTTGGATTACGCTATGTTATTAATGCCTGAAAGTTGCTGGCAATGGCAATATAACGAATCTCACGGGGTTCTGGGTATTACCCTGGGCTCAGAGTTAGAATTTCTGACCCCTTATAAACCCAAAACCTTAATTCCGGATGCGCTGGGTCAGCTCGAATTCAGTGTGGAACATGCCAGATATTATATTGACCTGCTCGACAGCCTCAGTAAACGTCTGTCACTGCCGGATGCGTTTTTGGTGCAGTTAGCATTAAATGCTACCGCCGCTTGCTTTTTACAGAAGCCACAGATGCCTAAATCTTGGTTCTTTGAAAGTAGCGATGTTTGTGTTTACAGTGAGCCGGGTAAGCTGTTCAACTTGAAGTGCCACGGTGAGCGCTTGTTGGTGTTGGTGGTTGAGACTAATCTGCAGGCTTCTACCGTGATGATGTTGGATCATGAATACATGTTGAGTGATGTGAAATCACTGCAAAAGTTTGAAACCATTAAAGTGATGCACGATCGCTTGTTTGCACTGCGAGCTCAGCAACAGATAGTTGCCGCGTAAAACTGATGATGAAAAACCACAAGGCGATCTTGATAAGATCGCCTTTGTCGTTTTATGCACTCATTTACCGGCTTTCTGATGGCGTAACGCCAGATTGGCATTAATGTCCGCCAGAGACAGATCCTGATCTTCCAAGAGTACAAACAGATGATAGAGCAGGTCTGAGGCTTCATTGACCAGTTCAAACTTGTCATGGGTTGCTGCCGCCAGTGCTGTTTCCAGTCCCTCTTCCCCAACTTTTTGCGCGATCCGTTTGGTGCCTCGGGCAAACAGTGACGCGGTGTAACTGGTGGTAGGATCTGCATTTTTTCGGCCGTGGACTACCGCCTGTAATTGATGCATAAAGGGGTGAACGTCACCGTCCCAGCAACTCTCTGTGCCTTGATGGCAGGTGGGGCCAGTGGGTATCGCCTGCACCAGCAATGAATCGCGGTCACAATCCATGGCGATAGACACCAGTTGCAAATGGTTACCTGAGGTTTCGCCTTTGGTCCACAACCGTTGTTTACTGCGGCTATAGAAGGTCACCAAACCTTTAGCAAAGCTGGTTTGCAGTGCGTCTGGGTTCATATAGCCCAACATCAGCACTTTGGCGGAGTGAAAGTCCTGCACCACGGCAGGTACCAGTCCCTGTTGTTTATCCCAATCCAGTTCATTGAGCAATGTCTGTTGCTGTGCTGGCGTCATGGTACAAGAGGGGGTTTCTGATTGAGTCATGTTACTTCCTGTTTATGCTTGCAGCGGTTGGTCGTTGCGGATACAGATACCCGCGTCACGCAAATACTGTTTTAACTCTGGGATTGGGATAATCCCTTTGTGGAATACGCTGGCTGCCAATGCCGCATCGACGTTAGCATCTAGAAACACCTCGCGAAAATGTTCCATAGTGCCTGCACCACCGGAGGCGATTAACGGCACGTCGCAAACGCTACGTACCTTGGATAATTGATTGATGTCATAACCTTGGCGTACACCATCCTGATTCATAACGTTGAGTACTATCTCGCCGCAGCCTTGCGTTTGTGCTTCTTCTACCCAATCCAGCGTGTACCACTGGGTATCGCGGGTGGCGGCTTCATCTCCAGTAAACTGTTTCACTTTATAACTGTCGCTAGCGGCATCATAGAAGGAGTCGATACCGACCACAACACACTGACGGCCAAACTCATCGTGTAAACGGCGGATGAGACTGGGATCAGATAATGCCGGAGAGTTGATGGAGATTTTATCGGCACCAAACGCCAGAATTTCTCGGGCTTGCTCGATGGAGCGGATACCGCCAGCGACACAGAAGGGGATATCTATCTGCTGTGCTACCCGGCTGACCCAGGACTTATCCACTGTGCGGTCGTGAGCACTGGCAGTAATATCATAAAACACCAGCTCATCGGCACCTTCTGCGGCGTAACGCTGCGCGAGTGGCACAATATCACCGACAATTTCATGGTTACGGAATTGCACGCCCTTGACCACTTTTCCGGCTTTGACATCCAGACAGGGAACTATGCGTTTGGCCAACATTGGATTGCCTCCGTGACGGTAAATTGTTGAGTGAGTAACGCTTTGCCGATAATAATGCCACTGACACCACTGTCGCGTACGGCGGCAACATCGGTTAATGAGGCGATACCGCCCGATGCCTGCCAGCGAATTTTAGGATAGCTGCTGGCTAACTCATGATAGAGCGCATTGTTCGCACCTGTCATGGTGCCATCGCGGCTGATATCGGTCACCAGCGCATGTTTGAGACCCAATGGTGTAAATTCAGCCACTAGCGATTCCAGTGTTTTACCGCCACCACTTTGCCAACCGGAGACCGCTACGACTTTATTGCCGTTTGCGTCAATATTGACATCCAGTGCCAGACAGATGCGTTCAGCCCCAAACTCGGTAAACCACTGTTTGACTAATTCGGGCTGTTTCACCGCTAATGAACCAATCACTACTCGGTAAACCCCTGATTGCAGCAACTCCTTTACTTGCACATGACTACGGATACCACCGCCAACCTGTAACGGTGTCTGTAGTCCGGCGACGAGTTTGGCAATCAATGCGGTCTGGCGTTTTTGCGGATCTTTCGCACCGGTAAGATCCACCAGATGCAGCAATTTAGCGCCTTGGCGTTCGTAGGATTGCAACTGTTCCAAAGGGCTATAAGCGAAAGTGGTCTGTTGCTCATAGTCGCCCTGATAGAGGCGCACCACCTGACCATCAATCAGATCAATGGCGGGAATAATCATGCGGCACCTCCGCTGAGCGTTGCTTTGGACATTTTCAGAAAATTTTGCAGAATGCGACTGCCAACGGCGGCACTTTTTTCCGGATGGAACTGCACCCCCATAAAATTGCCGTTGGCAATAGCGGCGCTAAACGGCTCACCATAGTCACTGAGGGCGATACTGTAATCGCTAACCGGGGCGCAAAATGAATGCACAAAATAGACGAAGTCGCCTTCGCTAACCCCCGCAAATAACGGATGTGGTTGCTGATTTTTCTGTACTGGTGATAACTGATTCCAGCCCATGTGCGGCGTTGGCAGTTGCTGGGTATCGAGTTCACGCACAGACGTAGGAATTAATCCCAGACACTGCGTATCTTGATCTTTTTCGCCACGTTCAGTGGAGTATTCGGTCATCAGCTGCATGCCCAGACACACGCCAAGCACCGGCTGCGTTAGGTTTTGGATCACTTCCACTAAGTGTTTTTGGCGGATGGACTGCATGGCCGCTGGCGCACTACCGACACCCGGCAGGATCACTCTGGTGGCAGCCGTGATCACCGCAGGATCATCGCTGACACTGACATCGGCACCTAGCCGTTCAAAGGCAAAACGCACCGAGCTGAGATTGGCACAGCCAGTATCAATAATGACAGTTTCGCTCATCACAAGACTCCTTTACTTGAAGGCAGGGCATCACCTTCTACCCGAATGGCTTGTCTTAGTGCTCGGCCCAGAGCTTTAAACAGCGCTTCTACCTTGTGGTGCTCGTTGTCGCCATCGCAGCCAATGTGCAGCGTACAACGTAAACCATCGGCAAAGGAGCGGAAAAAATGCGGTACCATCTCGGTGGACAGTTCGCCCACTTTGTCACGGTTAAAGTTGGCGTTGAACTTAATAAACGGCCGCCCCGAGAGATCGAGCAGACATTCACCTCGGGCTTCATCCATCGGCAAGCTGAAACCGAAACGGCCGATGCCGCGTTTGTCTCCCAATGCCTGCCTTAGGGCATCGCCTAACGCCAATCCGGTATCTTCCACGCTATGGTGATCATCAATGTGCAGATCGCCTTTGACCTGCACGCTTAAACGGAAATTGCCGTGGGTGGCAATCTGATCCAGCATGTGATCAAAAAAACCAATTCCAGTATTGATGCTGTTGTGCCCGGGATTATCTAAATCTACGGTGACACGAATATCCGTCTCCCGCGTAGTCCGCACCACTTCGGCGCTGCGGTGGCGCGATAGCAATTCATTGGCGATTTGTTGCCAGCCTAATACATCACGCTGATATTGAAAGCTTTTCAGCCCCATGGCATCCGCGAGTGCTACATCAGTGGCCCGATCACCAATCACTGCCGAACGAGTAAAATCAATTTTACCGCTGATGAGGTAGTCTTTTACCAATCCCAGTTTGGGTTTGCGACAACTGCAGTTATCACCGGGAAAGTGTGGACAGATAAGCACATCGTCGAAGGTCACGCCTTGGCTGGTGAAAATCTGCATCATCAGATTATGAGGGGCATCAAAATCGGCTTGCGGGAAAGCCTCTGTCCCCAGACCATCCTGATTGGATACCATCACTAGCTTAAAACCGGCGTTTTGCAATTTGAGCAACGCCGGGATCACCTGTGGCTCAAATACCAATTTGTCGAGTCTATCGAGTTGTTTATCAATGGCTGGCTCTTCCACCAGCGTACCGTCACGGTCAATAAAAAGTATCTTTTGGCTCATGGGTTTACCTTGTACCGGTTGGCCGGTATCTGTGTAGGGCGGTTAATTCAGAATGTTTTCCAGTGTCGCGATTATCAGATCTGTTTCATGCCCATCGCTGTAGCTAAAGCGTATAGCGTTGAGTAATCGGGGATCTTTGTAAGCTCTGGCGACAATACCGGCATCTTTAAGCCCTTGGGCTACCGTTTGGATGTCCTCAAAATATGCTTGTACAAAGTTCGCGCCACTTGGCAGCACTCTGGCTCCCAGTTGTTCCAGACATTCTGCCAGCCGCTGCCCTTGCTGTTTCAGCAGTTTGACATCGGCACGCATCTGGGTGACGCCTTCAGCACTGAGGGCTTGCTCTGCCAGTAGCGACACCGGTAACGGAACCGGGTAGGGGGCAATGACGAGCATAATCATGGCGATGATATCGGCGGAGGCTAAGGTAAAACCGCAACGTGCGCCAGCTAATGCAAACGCCTTGGAAAGTGTTCGCAGGATCACCAGATTAGGGTATTTGTCGAGCAGGTTAACCACTGAGTATTCTGGACTGAATTCGATATAGGCCTCATCGACCACCACCAACTGTTCAGGCAATGTCTCTAGGACTTTCTCAATAACGCCGGGGCTAAGTAAGGTGCCGGTAGGGTTATTGGGATTACAGATATACACCAGCTTACAACCTTTCACTGCACTGAGATCGTCTGGCAATCCATAGTCTGCTGTCAGCGACATCGAAACTACGCCAACATTAAAAGTACGAGCGCTGATGCCATACATGCCATAAGTGGGGCCGAACAGTGCGATGCTGTCCTTACCTGGAATACAGAAAGTACGGATCAATAGCTCAATGGCTTCATCGGCACCGCGGCTGCACACTATACGCTGACTAGCAACGCCTACATAACGGCTGTAAGCTGCAATGAGCGCTGGTGGTTGACATTCCGGATAGCGGTTCAACCGTGGCAAATCTGTATGATTGAAAGGACTTTCATTGGCGTTGATCCAGATATCCCCATGCCCACCAATACGACGGGCACTCTGATAGGGCTCAAGTGTCAAAAGTTCTGGACGCGCCAGCCGCTGTGCCAGATTCAACGTTGACGCACTCATTTGACTTCTCCAGCAGCATTAAGGGTGGACAGACGCAAAGCCACGGCATTTTTGTGTGCCTCTAACTGTTCGGCTGCTGCGAGTGTCATAACGGTATTACCGAGTCTCAACAGACCATCAGCCGATAATTCCTGCACCGTAAAGCGCCGACAGAAGTCGGCTAAAGATAAGCTGGAGACCGTACGGCTATAACCGTAGGTAGGTAATACATGATTAGTGCCGCTGGCATAATCACCCACGGATTCAGGCGTATAGGGGCCGACAAATACAGAACCTGCGGCGCGAATACTCTTGAGTAATTCACGTGGTTGCTGAGTTTGCAAGATCAAGTGCTCAGGGCCATAACGGTTGGATACCTGAACCGCTTGCTGCATATCTCTAACAATCAATGTTCTGCTGCAAAATAACGCTTTGCGGGCGATCTCTGCCCTTGGCAGTGTTGCCAGCTGACGTTCAACTTCCTGAGCCACCGCTCTGGCAAGGGGGTCACTGTCGGTAACCAGCATCACCTGCGAATCAGGGCCATGCTCAGCCTGAGACAACAGGTCAGCGGCAACGAATACCGGATTGGCCTTGGCATCGGCAATCACGAGCACTTCAGATGGCCCCGCCGGCATATCAATGCTGACACAGGCTTGATTATCACGGGAAACCTGGCTTTTTGCTTCAGTCACATAACGGTTGCCTGGGCCAAAAATCTTGTCTACTGGGGTAATTGATTCGGTGCCAAACGCTAGCGCTGCAATCGCCTGCGCGCCACCGACTTGATAAATTTCATTTACGCCACACGCGGTTGCGGCATACACAATAGCATCATCGATTGGCGGCGGACTCACCAGTACGCGACGCTCACAACCGGCGATATTGGCGGGCAAAGCCAGCATCATCACGGTAGAGATCAAGGGTGCGCTACCGCCGGGGATGTACAGCCCGACCGCTGCAATCGCTTCACTGTGAAGTTCACAGCGGATCCCCGCCTGTGTCTCCAACGAGATTGTGCCGGGTTTTTGCGCTTCGTGAAAACGACGGATATTAGCCATTGCTGCTTGAATCGCCGCTTTCAGTTCATCACTGACCCGCGCTGATGCAGCGTTGATATCTGCGTCAGATAGCCGAATATCTTGAATCTCTGTTTTGTCAAAGCGGCGGCTGTATTCGCGTAGCGCCGCATCACCACGTTGCCGTACGGTACTAATAATTTCGCTAACCTGCTGCTCCAACGTGTTGTCACCCACCAGTGGCGAACGGCGCAGTGAAGCGGTTTGTGCTTCATTATCAAGTTGATTCCAGTTGAGGGTTTGCATCAGGATCACCCCATCATTTTTTCAATTGGCATTACCAGAATGGAACTGGCGCCCAATGCCGTCAACTGCTCCATGGTATCCCAGAACAGATCTTCACTGCTGACGGCATGCACCGCCACCCGACTGCTGTCATTTTTGAGTGGTAGTACCGTTGGGTTTTCAGCGCCTGGCAGCAAGGCAACCACTTGTTCCAGCGCATCCACGGGGGCGTGGAGCAGAATGTATTTGCTACCGCGTGCTCGAATAACGCCATTGATGCGACTCATCAACGTATCGATGAGTAACTGTTTTTCTTGGGATTGTGTTTGCTGAGACTGAATAATGCAGGCCATTGAGCGGTAAATAACTTCAGTTTCATACAGGCCATTAGCTTCCAGTGTTGCCCCAGTAGATACCAGATCGCAAATGCCATCAGCAAGTCCGGCGCGAGGCGCCACTTCCACCGAACCTTTTAACAGACAGCTTCGAAAACTTATGCCTTTATTTTGCATAAAACGGCGCAGTAAATTGGGGTAGGAGGTTGCAATCCGCAAACCTTCTAAGGAGTACGCATCTTGGTAAGCAAACTCTTTCGGAACCGCCAGTGATAAACGGCACCCCCCAAAATCCAGTTGTTTTAGCTTCTGATATTCAGAGGGCATCCCCAGACTCTGGCGTTCAATTTCTTCCTCTTCCAGCACGTTTTCACCGATGATACCGAGATCAACTACGCCATCCATCACTAGCCCTGGAATGTCATCGTCACGAACCCGCAACAGATCAATTGGCATGTTATCAGCGTGGGCTATTAGCCTTTGTTCGTTAACGGTGAATTTAACACCACATTTTTTCAGCAGTTTCTGTGATTCTTCGGACAAACGTCCGGATTTCTGGATGGCAATTCTTAATCGGTTTGATGCAGTCATGCTGGTGATTTCCTGATTGTTGATTCAAAAATTTTAACGCTAAAAACAAAACACCCCCGGAATTCCTTCCGGGGGTGTTAAGTCGTTTGAATCAACCGCCAGAAGGAATATACCTCCGGCAGTCAGCTCCGAAGGCTACCGCTCGTGGTGATGATGGTGGATAGCAAACTGAAGCTGGTTCATTAATTCATTTCCTAAATTTGGTTCAGATGACGTTTATTGAAAGGCAACGTCAATATGGGAGTTAAGCTAATCTCTTTATTCCGCATTTGCAACAATTAATTTTCAAATTTTGATTTTGCATCATCATGCACTTTACAGCCGATTAATCGGAGAGAGTAAAAACAATCGGCGGTGCGGCTTGCTGTGACCCTAGAATTGAGGATAATGCCCTTTGACAATCAGTTCCCTAAGTGCGCGGAGATTCACCATTAGCCGTTTAATGAAAGAAGTCAATTTGGCGTTTTCTCAAGCAGGTGTGTTGGCGCGTGGGATCTCAGGTTATAAACCGCGACCACAACAACTGCAAATGGCGCAGGCAGTTGCTGAAACGTTAGATCGCCCTGCTGGGAAATTGGTGCTGGAAGCGGGAACCGGTGTTGGCAAGACCTTTGGTTACCTGATACCTGCGCTGTTGTCTGGTAAGCAAGTGATAGTGTCTACTGGTAGTAAAAATCTGCAGGAACAATTGTTTTACAAGGATATTCCGGCGCTGTTAGCGATGCTGGACATCGCCCCCCAAATTGCCTTACTTAAAGGGCGTAACAATTATCTGTGTCAGCTACGACTGCAACAGCAGCTGGACAGTGCGCAAAGTCTGGAGAGTCAAACGTTAGACGATTTGCTGCGACTGCAGCAATGGGCGGCTGCCAGTAGTGATGGCGATTTGGGCATGATCGCCACGGTGTCCGAACAGTCGCCAGCGCTCGCCTTGGTGGCATCGACCCGTGAAAGCTGCATCGGTAAACGCTGTCAATTTTATGAGCAGTGTTTTACCCGCAAGGCTCGACTGAAAACCTTAGACGCTAAGATCATCGTCATTAATCATCATCTTTTTTTTGCCGATTGGGTTTTGAAAGATACCGGTTTTGCCGAATTACTGCCAAAAGCGGATATGTTGGTGTTTGACGAAGCGCATCAGCTACCGGACATTGCCGTGAGCTATTTCGGTCAGCAATTGTCGTTGGCTGGTATGGATCGTTTGTTGGCGCGCATTGAAGAGGTTTATCTCAATGAATTGCGCGATACGGTGCAACTTGGCGAGTTGGCTAGGCGCTGTATGAGCCGTTTAGCCGATTGGGCGCAGGCGTGTCTGCAAAACGGACAAAATGACTGGCGGCTATTGCTGGCAGATAAAGTATTAGCGGGGCGTAGCTGGCAGTTGCTAGAGGAGTTTCAGGCGTTACAGCGTTTGTTGTTGGCGCATGTTGGTCGCAGCGAAGCGTTGGATGATTGCTTTGAAAAATGGCTGGAATACTTGGCTAAATTTCAACAATTCCTTGAGTGCGATAACCCCAGTGCCGCCTATTCGTTAGAATTGAGTGGGCGTTTGCCGATGTTGCGAATGGCTCCTATAGATGTGACCCAAGAGTGTATGCAGTTATTTAATGGTGATTGCCGTTGGGTATTTACCTCTGCAACACTGCAGGTTAATCGTGAGCTACGACATTTCGCTAAAGCCTTAGGGCTGACAGATTGTTGTGAAATGATCCTCGATAGTCCATTTGACTATCAGCGCCAGGCACTATTTTGCGTGCCTCGGCAATTAGCGGATGTCCGCAGTGATTCCGACTATCAGCTGCAGCGCTTGCTGAGTATCTGTTTGCAGGCAATAGAGGCTGCCAAAGGGCGGACATTTATTCTGTTTACCAGCCACCGGATGTTGGAGCGGGTGGCGTTAGCGCTGCGGGGGCGTTGTCATTATCCACTGTTAGTGCAGGGCAGTGCGGGCAAACAGAGCCTGCTGAAGAAATTTCGCCAACTTGGTAATGCCGTGTTACTGGGGACTGGCAGTTTTTGGGAAGGGGTAGATGTGCGAGGGCATCTGCTGTCTTGCGTGATAATTGACAAGCTGCCGTTTGTATCACCGGATGACAATCTTTATCGTGCCCGCGCAGCAGAATTGCATAGGCGGGGTGGCGATCCCTTTAATGACATCTCTTTGCCGCAGGCGGTGATTGCCTTAAAACAGGGGTTTGGACGGCTGATCCGCGACGAGCATGATCGGGGCGTGCTTATCCTGTGTGATAACCGCATTGTGAACCGCGCCTATGGCAGTGCCTTTTTGAATTCGTTGCCACCAATGGCCAGAACGCGAGACATCAATAAAGCATTGGCATTTTTACAAGAAATAAAATGAATATTAATCAATTGGATATGTATATCTAATGCTTTATTTTTAGTATTGCTATGAAAATGAATCAAAAAAAATGGGAGGCCACTGGCCTCCCGTTTGGTAACACGTTGTGGCTTACTTTAGACGTTTTTGTCAGCCGCCAGCCATTCAGCAAACTGTTTTGTATAGTAACTGACAATTAAACTGGCACCGGCACGTTTGAAGCCGATAAAGCTTTCAGTCACCACGGCGCGTTCATCCAGTGCCCCAGCCAGTGCGGCAAATTTGATACTGGCATATTCGCCACCCACATGATAAGCCGCCAACGGCAGATCAGTGCGGTCACGCAGACGCGCCAATACGTCCAGATAAGGTGTGCCCGGTTTTACCATCAGGATATCGGCACCTTCTTCTTCGTCCAACAGCGCTTCTACCATGGCTTGGCGCCCATCGGCGCAATCCAGTTGATAACCTTTACGGTTACCCTTCAGTTCGCTGGCTACCGCTTCCCGGAATGGGCCATAAAATGCGGAAGCAAATTTGGCAGAGTGGGCGAGGATAGATACGTTTTCATAACCTGCGGCATCTAAGCCATCACGCATTGCGCGGATCTGACCGTCCATCATGGCGGAAGGCGCCAGCATGTCGGCCCCAGCTTTAGCAGCGCAGATGGCCTGTTTTACCAGATTTTCCACGGTGGCATCGTTACATACATGCACATCATCATGGATGTGTTCAATCACACCACAATGACCATGATCTGTGTATTCACAGAAACAAATATCAGGGATGACGATCATTTCCGGCGCAGTTTGCTTAATGGTGCGTACCATACGGGCTAGCAAACCTTCATCATTCCAAGTGTCACTACCGATTGCATCTTTATGATGGGAGATCCCAAAAGGCATCACATATTTAACACCGAGTTTTTGCAGCTCTTTGATTTCCTGCGCCAACATGGATTCTGGAAAACGGCTGATGCCTGGCAGGGTGCGGATTTCAACCGGGGCAGTGATGCCTTCTTCAATAAAAATCGGGTGGATCAGATCGTCCAGCGAGATAAAGTTTTCCCGGACCATAGCACGCATAGCTTCAGAGGTACGTAGACGGCGCAGACGGCGTAATGGTGCCTTGAAAGTATGAGTGTGATTACATTGATCAGACATGAAAATTCCTTTGTTAGCTGATGAGGCTTGTCACTAAGGCAAACAATTTTAGCTAAAGTTCGCCAATCGCCCCGGAAAATTAGCAAGAGCATAACTGCTAGGCAGATGATGATACTTTGAAACATATCACGAAACATCTCGTGATGGCTGTGGCAGGTCGATGTATATGCGTGAAATGTGAACTACGCAGCTAGGACACGACACCATGCTGCGATTATCGTGCCCGATAAACTTGGCTTGTGGAGATTTGGTGGTATGATCGCCGCCGTCAAAAGTCGGCCGGTGATAGTTTCCCGGCAACCGAGGTCTAGATGAAACCAAATCAAAAGCTACCGCCCGTGGTGTTGGCGCTGGATACCTGCACCGAACTCTGTTCTGCTGCTTTGCAATGGCCCAACGGTCGTCTATCGGTTGCCGAAGAAGCGCCAAGAGAACACAGCCAGCGGTTACTGCCGATGATTGATGGTTTATTGTCGCAAGCCGGATTGACCATGGCAGATGTGGGGCTTATTGCTTATGGCCGGGGCCCCGGCAGTTTTACCGGGATTCGTATCTGTACTTCAATGACACAGGGCTTAGCGCTGGCACGCGATATCCCCGTAGTGGGTATCTCCACCTTGGCGGCGTTGGCGCAGAAGGTGATTGATAGCACATCGGCTCGTTATATTATCAGTGCTATTGATGCCCGTATGGACGAGATTTATTGGGGGTGTTTTGAAGCGGTTGACGGCTTAGCCGTGCTGGTTGGCGAAGAACAGGTAAGCACTCCACAGGCACTGCAGTCACCTTTTGCTGATGCAGAAACTATTTTTGCTTGCGGTAGCGGCTTTGAAACCTATCCGGATCTTATTCTTAACATCGATAACTTGACCTTAGCGGAAAGCGTGAAATATCCTGACGCAGATGCCATGCTTACTCTTGCTGTCAGCGAATGGCAGCAGGGACATGCGACGACGGTTGATCAACTCGCCCCCGTGTATCTGCGTGATACTGTCGCATGGAAGAAATTGCCCGGCAGGGCATAACCGGTGCAATGCAGAGCTAAACTGGCGGTGTGGTCATGAATATTCAGACTGTTTCACTGAACAATACCCCCGATCTGTCACAGGCAGTTGCCAGCAACCGTCCGGTATCTCCAGCACGCGAAAAAGTCGTTAATGCTGTTGCAACAACACCAACAGCCATAGAAAGTCCTGCTGTTGACATTGACCACGATATGGTGGATGCCAAATATCAGGCAAAAGTGGAGTATGAACGGGATACCTCGACCAGCTCTAGTGCCATTGCCACTTATCTGCTAACTCAGCATGCCGAACAGCGCGATAGTATTTCGCAGATGGTTGGCGTTGATGTTTATGCTTGATGTTCGAACCGTGCCATCTTCCCCGTCGTTAATTCCTGGAAAAGCCCAGTTTTTTGTTGAGTTGATTTTAGCGCTGGTGCTGTCCCGTCTGCCTTATGTATCGCTGCCATTTCATTGGCTTGAGAGTTACTTCCATGAACTTTCCCATGCCATTGCCGCGGTTATTTCAGGTGGTGTCGTTAGCCAAATCCGCTTATTCCCCGATGGATCCGGTCTGTGTTTTAGCCAAGGCGGCTGGCCTGTATTAGTCGGGTTTAGTGGTTATACCGGCGCGGCACTTTGGGGAACATTGCTTTTTTTCATGTCTTGTCTGCGACAAGGTATTCGCCAAAGCTATCTGGCTCTTGGGCTGGTGGTATTACTGACGTTGGCATTGTGGGGGCGAGATCTGTTGAGTATTGCCATCATGTTGAGTCTCTCGGTGTTATTTTTACTGCCCCTAAAGCTGACTTACAGTACGTTACTGCGTGGTAGTCTGCGGCTAGTCGCCATGATAGTTATGCTCAACGCACTAGCGAGTCCGGCGGTATTGTTGGGGCTGGGACAACGTGGCGATGCGGCGTTATTAGCGCAGATGACGCTGATCCCTGCGGTGATCTGGGTAGCTCTGTGGTTTGCCGTGGGGCTGGGGGCGTTATATCTGTGTTGGCGGGTTGTTGCTAACCAATCAGCAAAGGCCAAAGGTGTCGCTAGAACGTTGGACAGTGGTAGAAAATGATAAAAATTTGAAGGACGGCCTGACAAACAGATGGAACTATGGCAATCTTCCGGCCCCGTGAACGGGGAGATCGATCTCGGTGAGCAAACGGTTGCAATAAGAGCTTGGGGCGACGCCCATAAACCGCTCTTAGTCGGATTGCACGGTTGGCTGGATAACGCTAACAGCTTTGAGCCGCTCGCTTCTCACTTACAAGCGGATTATCGCGTTCTAGCAATTGATTGGCCAGGGCATGGTTGGTCACCCAGGCGTCCAGGAAATTATCCGTTGCACTGGGTTGACTATCTTTATGATTTGCATCGGTTACTGAATGTTGTCAGTGCCGACACGCCGGTTTACATTGTCGGCCATTCGTTGGGGGGAATTGTTGCTAGCGCATATGCGGCTGCTTATCCCGAGCGAGTCATTGCGTTGGTGTTGATTGAAGCGCTAACCCCTTTGTTTGAAGACATCAGTTACCAGCGATCTCGCTTGCGTAAGAGTTTCCGACAAACTATGGAAAAATCGCGCTTACCGCGGCATTACTGCGAGCTGGAACGGGCAGTTGATTCACGCTGCCGCCTTACGGGTCTTGAACCGCAATGGTGTCGCTTGATCCTGCAACGCAATATTGCACACGATGCGGCAGGCAGCTATTGGCGCACAGATCCGCGGCTTAGAACCGATTCTCCGCAGCGTCTGAGTTTGGCGCAAGTGGAGCAACTGATGCAGGGAATTGCTATACCGTCGCTATTACTGACGGGAACCGAGGGATATGCTTCGCTGGCTGAATTGTTGCCTAAGGTTACGCCGTGGTTTAGGCATTTGACCAAAGTGCAATTGACTGGAAATCATCATTTGCATATGGAGAATGCGGCAAAAGTTGCCTTAGCCATCAAAGACTTCCTAGAACTACCAAATTGCATTGGCAGGGACTAGGCAAAGCTAAAAATTTATGTGATTATGATCAAAATTCAAACGGTCGTATGATTTTTTTATAATCGTGATTTATAGCATCAGAGCCAGGTTTGGCACCGGTTGCTAATTATAAGAACTTAACTCGGTGGTTATCGATAGCGCGCAGTGAGATTGGCTGTGCTGTAACACTGAAGCCGGATTTTAGGAGAGATTTGTGGATCAACCCTGGATTAATAGCTTGCCAGCTGATGTCCCTGCTGAGATAGATGCAGCACAGTTCACCTCCATTTTGGAGATGTTTGAAACAGCAGTGAACAGGTTTGCTGAGCAATCGGCTTTTATTAACATGGGGGCGAGTCTGACCTTCAGCAAGCTGGAGGAGCGTAGTCGAGCCTTTGCTTCTTACCTGCAACATGATCTCGGTTTAAAGAAAGGCGATAAAATTGCCATCATGATGCCTAATCTGTTGCAGTATCCCATCGCTATTTTTGGGGTGTTGCGCGCCGGATTAGTAGTCGTCAATGTAAATCCTCTATACACTCCACGCGAGTTAAAACATCAGTTAGTCGACAGCGAAGCCAAAGCGATCGTGGTGGTGTCCAATTTTGCCAATACTTTAGAGCAGATAGTCGAACAGACGCCGGTAAAACATGTGATTATCAGTGGCATTGGTGATCTGTTGGGGGTCCCTAAGCGTACCTTGGTTAACTTCGTAGTGAAGTACATCAAACATATGGTGCCTAAGTATTCTTTGCCTGGTGCAATCTCCATGCGCAAGGCGCTGCGTGCGGGTAAAGCACACCAATATGTCAAACCGCAAATGGACAGCAAAGACATTGCATTTTTGCAATATACCGGCGGTACTACGGGGGTTTCCAAGGGAGCGATGCTTAGCCACGGGAACGTGGTCGCCAATGTCTTGCAGGCGAATGGCGCTTATTCACCTTTGCTTACAGATGGTGTGGAGAGTGTGGTTACGGCCTTGCCGCTTTATCATATCTTTGCGTTGACGGTGAACCTATTTTTGTTCATGCATAAGGGTGCCAATAACCTGCTGATCACAAATCCCCGAGATATCCCTGGATTTATTGCAGAATTACGGAAATTTCCGTTCACAGCGCTAACCGGGGTAAATACGCTGTTTAATGCATTGTTGAATAATCCAGAATTTGTTGAGTTAGATTTTTCCCGGTTGAAATTGAGCGTTGGCGGGGGCATGGCGGTGCAGCGCGCCGTTGCCGAAAAATGGCAAAAGTTAACTAAGACCAAATTGCTTGAAGGTTATGGGTTGACTGAAGCCTCACCGGTGGTGGCGGGGACTCCGTATAATATTGAAGGCTATAACGGTTCTATCGGTTTACCCATGCCGTCCACTTTGATAGAAGTACGCGACAGTGATGGTCATCCGGTATCTCAAGGACAGGCTGGGGAGTTGTTTGCTAAAGGGCCACAGGTGATGCTGGGGTATTGGAATCGGCCAGAAGAAACCGCCAAAGTTATCGACAAGGATGGTTGGCTGGCAACCGGTGATATCGGTTATATGGATGATAAGGGCTTTTTCTATCTGGTGGATCGCAAGAAGGATATGATCCTTGTCTCTGGGTTTAACGTTTTCCCGAACGAAGTAGAGGAAGTTGTTGCCTTACATCCAGATGTGCTCGAGGTAGCAGCTGTGGGTGTACCACATCCAATCAGTGGCGAACAGGTTAAGATATTTGTAGTGGCAAAAGACAAATCTTTAACCAAGGAAGCACTTATTCAGCACTGCCGTAAGCATTTAACGGGCTATAAGGTGCCAAAACTGATAGAATTTCGCGATGAATTGCCGAAGACCAATGTGGGAAAAATCCTGCGCAGGGAACTTAGGGATGAAGCGAAAAGCGCCTAAGAACTCCAAAAAGCCGGCTCCGAGCCGGTTTTTTATTGCCCTTCGCAGGCACTTCACAGGAGTAAGTTTTGCAAGATTATCTGTATATTGACAGCAGTGCTGCGTTGGCACCGGTGCTGCAGCAGTACCAGCAGAGTGAGCTGTTGGTACTGGATACCGAGTTTGTACGTACCCGCACTTATTATGCCCGTCTCGGGTTGATCCAAGCTTATGACGGTAAAACCTTGGCGTTAATTGATCCGGTCGCTATTGATGACTTGTCAGGATTCTGGTCACTTTTGAGGGCACCGCATATCACCAAGTTGCTTCATTCTTGCAGTGAAGACTTAGAAGTGTTTGCTCATGATGGTGGCATCCAGCCGGCACCATTGTTAGATAGTCAGATAGCGGCGGGGCTTGCTGGCCAAGGGCATGGCCTCGGATATGCCAAGTTAGTGCAGCAATATTTAGGCGTAGAGCTGGATAAAGGTGAATCCAGGACCGATTGGATCCGGCGGCCGCTGACCGAATCGCAGTTAGCCTACGCTGCGAACGACGTGCTTTATCTGTACCGACTATTTCCAGAACTGAAACAAACGCTGCAGCAGCAAGGACGCTATCAATGGGCGTTGGAAGAAAGTGCCAGAATGACCGAAGGGCGGTTGTTGCCGCCTGACAGAGAACTGGCTTATCTGAAAGTTAAAAATGCGTTCCAGCTGTCGACGATGGAGTTGGCCGTGCTACGCGGCTTAGCGGCTTGGCGGCTAGATAAAGCTGTGAAGAAAGATTTAGCGTTAGGCTTTGTGATGAAAGATCATGCACTGATTGCTTTAGCCAAGAAGCAGCCTCGCACGGTTAATGATGTGCTGCGCTTGAAAGATCTGACCGATCAGGAAAAACGTTTTTATGCGCGGGATGTGGTGAATATTATTGCTGATACCGATTATTCCCGATTACCAGAACCGATAGATGTACTGGCGCTTAAACCAGCATATAAAGCAGCGTTTAAACTATTGAAGAGCTGTCTGGAACAGATTGCCACGTCAGCGCAAGTGCCGGTGGAAATGTTGGGTTCCAAACGTCACATCAATGAATATCTCGGATGGTATTGGGATAATCGTCAAGGACAACCTCCCTTGTTGTTGCAAGGTTGGCGTGGCGAATTGGCTGCGGAAACGTTGCAGACACTCAGCCTGTAGCAACGGATAACATAAAGGCGCCGTCTCAGGGCGCCTTTATCATGCCGAAGATCATATCAATGATCTGGCAGGGTAACATTAAGCTCCAGTACCGACAGGTTATCGTCATTCTGATCCAACTGCACCGATACCTGTTCTTCTGAGATCGGCACATATTTGCGGATAACCTGAATAATTTCCTGTTTCATCAACGGCAGATAATCGGGAGTATCCCGTTGTGAGCGCTGATGGGCGACAATAATCTGCAGTCGTTCTTTGGCGGTGGCTGCAGTACTGCTTTTCTTGCTGCTTCTGAAATAGTCAAGTAAAGACATAATTTAGCTACCCAAATATACGTTTGAGGAATCCTTTTTTCTCTTCACTGGTGAAGCGTAAAGGAATATCTTCGCCGAGCAGGCGACTCACAGTATCAGTATAGGCCTGACCAGCGTCGCTCTCTTGATCAATGATGACCGGGACGCCGGAATTGGATGCTTTTAGCACTGCTTGCGATTCTGGGATCACCCCCAGCAGATCGATGGCTAGGATCTCCTGCACATCCTCAACGCTGAGCATTTCACCGGTTTTCACTCGGGCAGGCGAGTAACGAGTCAATAACAGATACTCTTTGATCGGCTCAAGGCTATCTTCGGCGCGGCGACTGCGGCTTTGCAACATTCCCAAAATACGATCAGAGTCGCGAACTGAACTCACCTCTGGGTTGGTGGTGACAATGGCGGTATCGGCAAAGTACAAGGCCATCATTGCGCCAGTTTCAATGCCGGCAGGCGAATCGCACACAATAAATTCAAAGTCTTTTGATAAATCGGCCAGTACTTTTCCTACGCCTTCCTTGGTCAGTGCGTCTTTATCACGTGTCTGCGAGGCAGGTAAAATAAATAACTTGTCACAACGCTTATCTTTGATCAGCGCCTGATTGAGATTAGCTTCACCGTTGATGACGTTGACAAAGTCATAGACAACACGGCGTTCACAGCCCATGACCAAGTCCAGATTCCGCAGACCTATATCGAAATCGATCACCACCGTTTTATGGCCTTTGAGTGCCAGGCCGGTTGCAATCGCAGCACTGGAGGTGGTTTTACCCACGCCTCCTTTCCCCGAAGTGACCACAATAATTTGTGCCATGTGTTGTTATATCCTTTGTATCTGCCTCAGTCGGGCAGCGTTTCGACAATTAATGATTCACCATTCAACCTGATACAGCCACTGCTTTTGGCGCCATGTTGTTGCAGATTTTCTGCCAACCAATATTGCCCAGCGATAGACACTAACTCTGCATCTAACGTCTTGGCAATGATGACGGCATTGTTATCTCCGCTGGCACCAGCCATCGCTTTGCCGCGTAAGGTGCCATAAATATGAATGCTACCATCGGCAATAACCTCGGCGCCATTGCTAACGGCGCCAAAGATCACTAAGTCACCACCCTTGGCATAAATCTGCTGCCCAGAACGGATATTCTGCTTGACGATTTTACAGACCCGTGGAGTCGGTGGTGGCAACGGATTTTGTTTGCCCATCTTCAGGTGCGCAATCCCGAGCGATTCAGCTTGTTGCTGTTGCTGCGCATCTGCGCCGGACACACCGACCAGAATAAGTTGCCGATCAGCCATGGCCTGTTGCAGTTTTGCAAGATCAATAGCTTCACCATTAATTGCACTAAAATTCAATACCAACGGGGCATGGATAAAAAATTGCGGTGCTTGCGCCAGTTTTTTATCCAATTCTTGAAGCAGCAGCGGAAGATCAGTGGAATTAACATGCAGAACAGATAGCGTGAAGGAGGAACCTTTCAGCTCCAAAACTGGTTTTTGCATCCTGGCGGAATTCTCCGGCGTCCGAGCATTAAGCTCACTAACATACAACGTATAATGGGCAACCATGTTATAGTGTCGCCATTTTACTGGCAAGTTATACCCGGGGAATTTGGTGTTCTTATGATCTGTGCTGTATATAAAAGCAGACGCAAAGCCGATACCTATTTATTTATCAGGCAGAAAGACAAATTTGATGATGTTCCAAGTGCGTTGTTGGCGGTGTTTGGACCGCCACAGTTGGTGATGTTGCTTCCTCTTGATAAGCGACAGCATCTGGGCTTGGCGGATATTGCCAAGGTTAAGGCTGAACTGGAACAAAACGGCTATTATCTGCAATTGCCGCCGCCACCGGTCAATCTGCTGCAAGAATTGCTGGCACAGCGTGGCGTGGACGCTGAAACCGATTAAAGGAAGAACTATGGGACGCATTGGGCATCTTTGCAGTTGGTTGATGATAAGTCTTTGTGCAGTTGCACATGCCAATACTGCAGATTTCCCGGCGTTTCTGAAAAAACTGCAACAGCAGGCTCGGGATGCCGGGATTGATGAAGCCACGATGAGTGCTCAGTTTCCTCAAATCAAACTGTTTCGCCGCGCTGCTGCGCCGTCATCAGATAAAGAGCGTTCGTTGGAGCGTTATTTACCTAGCGAGGCGACAGAACAACGAGCACAAGCGGCGAAGACGCTTTATCTGGCACATAAACGCGAGTTTGATGCCCTTGCCCTTAAGTACCAGGTACAACCGCGTTTTGTGTTGGCTTTCTGGGGCATAAGTTCCGATTATGGTGAGCGCGAAACTGCGTATTCGGCGCTGTCAGTAATGGCATCGTTGGCATTTGAGTCTGCGCAAACACCCCCTGATTTATCGGCGTTTTTCGCAGCACTCAAGCGAATTGAGCAGCATAAAAATACGGCGGCAGAATTGCTCAGTGACAGTAACGGATTATTGGGGCAACCACGATTAACCGTGTCAGCATATGACCGCTGTGGCACTGACGGTGATGGCGATAGTAAAGCGGATATTTGGGGCAATGCCTTGGATGTCTTTGCCACAATTGCTCACTGCTTAAACTCACAAGGATGGGATGACAGCCAAACTTGGGGGCGACAAGTCCGCGCGACCAGCAAACTCAAGTCAGCATTGATTGGTGAACAGCACCGGGCAAGTTTTGTGCAATGGCAAGCGGCGGGGGTCAGGCGTTATGATGGTGCGGCTTTGCCTCAGCGTAAAGATATGCAGGTCTCTTTGATCATGCCGGATGGTGTCAACGGCCGGCAGTATCTGATTTATGATAACTACCGCGCATTAAAACAGTTTTTGCATGATGACTATAAGGTGCTGGCACTGGTGCATTTATCTGAAAAGATAAAAGCGCTACAGATAGATTAAGAAATTCACAAAACAGGTAACCCGAGAATGTCGTTCTGGTTGTCAAAAACACTCAATGAGATGACGCAAGATGAATGGGAGCAGCTGTGTGACGGCTGTGGTAAGTGTTGTCTCAATAAACTTATCGATGATGAAACCGATAAGCTGTATTACACCAATGTCGCCTGTAAGCTACTCTCCGATAAGGATTGCAGCTGTATTCATTACTCACAGCGATTTGATTTTGTACCCCAATGTACCGCTGTGACGCCACAGAATATCGCCAGCTTGGATTGGTTGCCAGACAGTTGTGCCTATCGGCGCTTGTATCTGGGACGCCCATTACCTAGTTGGCATCCATTACTGACGGGGAGCAAGAAACAGATGCATAAAAAAGGAATGTCAGTGAAGGGGCGAACCGTTAATGAGACCCGTATTCGTGACCTTGAAGACTACATAGTGACCTGGCCCTTACAGGATATGGATTAAACCGGGAGTTGTATCTCCCGGCCAAGGGCTATTGAGCGCGACGCAGGATCGGCCAGATGTATAGTGCGAGGGCAAACAAATAAGTGGCAAATATCACTATCATCCACTGTGCCATGGTGATGCTGAGAAATGTCCAAGGAATATCGGAGCACATCCCGGTCGGCATAAACATCGATGGCAACCAATCATGTAATTGAAACCATTTGGGAAAGTTCGGGGTAAATGAGCATGTGGCAAACGGAGACGGATCCTGTTGTAATTGATTTAGTCCAATTGCGAGTTTCAATCCCCATGCCGCGCTGATGCCCCAGATTGCGGCTGCTACAACCCGTAACGGCCTAAATGATGGCGCAATCAGACCAACAATTCCCGCCGTTCCCAATCCAAGTACCGCGACTCGCTGGTAAATACACATCACACAGGGATCCAACTTCATCCCATATTGAAAAAACAATGCCGATAATTCCAGCGTTACCGCGCTCAACAATAATACCAGCCAGCTTATGCGGGAATGAGCAAATTTTTGTAATGAAATCAAGGTAGATGCTCCAAATAAAAAGCGCCCAGACATTCATGGGCGCTTGTATGGTTAATTCCGTGTGTTTTTGGGTAAATTGAGACCCACCCTCAACGGCCATTGAGGGTCTTCATGCAGCAGCTCGATTTAGCGCAGGCTCCTTTTACGAGAGACCGGTAACAAGTGTGCA